>CABQGZ010000249.1 GCA_902463835.1 uncultured Lachnospiraceae bacterium | reverse complement strand
CCCCTTCGCCGCAAGAGTAACGATCTCCTTCCTGCGTCAAATCCTCATTTGATGCGGGGGAGATTCCAACGATAGTGGGCAGCCAGTAGCCGGATCAGTATGACGGCTGCGGCGCTAAAAATCATGGCGGCAGCTTCATGTATGTAATTGTGCAGAATGAGATACAGAATAGCTCCGCTTAAGGAAGCACAGGCATATACATGCTTCACAAACACAAAGGGAGTGGAGCCGGACATGATATCACGAAGCATTCCGCCGCCGATACCTGTGACTACACCTACGAAAACCAGCAGAAAGATATTGTCGTCGCTGGATACCGAGATGGCGGTGCGGATGCCGGTGATGGTGAAAATACCAAGGCCGATGGCATCAAAGGTATTCATGGCTCGTTCATAAGTCTGGATAAAGCGGCTTTCCAGCAATTGCTTTTTCCAGTAGAGCAACAGAAAAAGGAAGCAGGAGGTGATTGTGGCGGCGCCTGCATAAGAAACATTCTGAAACATCCTGGGCGGATGTATACCAAGAATCAAGTCCCGGATACATCCGCCGCCCACAGCCGTAGTGATACCCAGGACAAGAACTCCGAATATGTCCATATTTTTACGGATTCCAACCAGCGCTCCCGAGGAGGCGAAGGCGATCGTTCCGATAATCTCCAAAATAAAAATGATGGTTGTGTATTCCATAAGAATAACCTCCATATGATAAAAACTGCGGATTAAGTATACATGATTGCACCGGGAAAAACAAGAGGAATGTCATAATTTGGTTGCTGAAAGGAAGGGTACTATGATATAATGACCATATTCTAGGCAGGAAAGGGCCGAATGGAGAGGAGGTGACAGAGGTGTGAGCATATTTTCAAAGTTATTTCAAAAAAGAAAAGTAGAAAAGCCAGGCGCCATGGCATTCATAGATTATGAACATTGGTATTATTCTTATCAGAACAATTTTGGGTTAAAGCCGGATCCGGTAGGCTGGAGAAGAGAAGTGGAAGAGATATATGAGCTGGATGATATTATGGTGTTTGCCGATTTTGGACACAAAGGCATTGATGGAGAACTGGCGAAGATTCGGAGTATTACAAATACGATTATTGAGACACAGCAGACTTTCATCCGTTATAAGAAAGATATGACAGATTTTATCATGTTGGATTATATTTATCAGACTGTCTATTTGAAACCGGAGATCAGTACATATATTTTATTTACAGGAGACGGACATTTTCAGTCTGTGGTGAAATATTTGACACAAAGGATGAAAAAAACAGTTGTTATATATGGTGTAAAGAATTCTTTGAGCAACCAGTTAAAAATGGTTGCGTCCTCCAGTTATGAACTTCCGGCAGATGGCAATACTTTAAAGGAATATTATCCGATGATCGTTGCGAACCTTGCCTATGTATCAGAAAAGATGGACATTATTCCAACCTTTAACGGTACGGTGGCCGCGGTTGCGAGAAGAAATCAGGCGCCGGAGGAGTTGGTGCGCGCAGCGCTGCAGGAGATGATAGATAAAGGATATGTGTATCAGAGAATGCAGCGGGTGGACTTTAACCGAAGTGTCCGGGTGACGGCAGCCAACTGGGAGATGTTGGCGAAAGCCGGGTTGTGGTCCTATGGAGAGTGATCCTGGTGCACTGACATATTCATAAGGGAATGTGCGGGGAGAAGAGGATGGACAGAAAGGACAACCACAATGGAATTTCAGAAATTAATCGATTTTGAGA
Organism: uncultured Lachnospiraceae bacterium; assembly: GCA_902463835.1. GTDB lineage: Bacteria > Bacillota > Clostridia > Lachnospirales > Lachnospiraceae > 14-2. Next base: position 3,908 of record CABQGZ010000249.1, on the reverse strand, counting down.
ATGAGTTCTCGGGATTTATAAAGGAAATGGGTATGGTGGTGACAGCGGTGTCAGACGGCTATGCCAAAGTGGAAATGAAGATAGAGGAAACGCATGGGAATCCCATCGGCGCTGTTCATGGAGGAGTGATCTTCTCTCTGGCAGATACCACAGGAGGTATTGCGGCTACCAGCAAAGGGAACTATGTGACAACAGTTACCGGAGACATCAACTATCTGAATCCAGCTATGAATGTAAAAAAACTGGTCGCGGACACCCGGGAACTGAAAGCGGGAAAAAATATCCTGGTCTACGATGTGACAGTTCGCGATGAGAAGGGTACGGTCATTGCGGAAGCAAGAATGACTTATTACAGCCTGCATAAGGAAGTGGTCTTTTGAATGTAAATCTGGAATATTATCAAATATTTTATTATGTCGGCAAATTTGGCAGTATTAAGCTGGCGGCGGAGGAACTCTCCCTTTCCCAGCCGGCGGTGAGCCAGAGTATACGGAATCTGGAGACCCAGCTTGGAACGGCGCTCTTTGTGCGTACGAAAAAGGGGGTGCGTTTTACCGGGGAGGGGGAGCTTCTGCACAGCTATGTGTCCAGAGGCTACGAGTATATCCGACAGGGCGAGGGAAAGGTGCAGCAGATGCTGGATCTGAATCTGGGAGAGATTCACATCGGTGCCAGCGATATGACACTGCAATATTATCTTTTGCCCTGGCTGGAGCGTTTCCACCGAAAATACCCCAGGATCAGGGTAACTGTTTCCAACGCCCCTACACCGGAGACTATCCGCCATCTGCAGGAGGGTCAGATCGATTTCGGCGTCATCAGCACGCCCATTGTGAGCCGTCATCCATGGAAGCTTTCTCCGGTGAAAAAAATCGAGGACATCTTTGTGGCCGGAAGTGTATTCTGGAAGCTGAAAGGCAAGCTGCTCTCCTACAAAGACTTAGAGCAGCTCCCCATCATGTGTCTGGAGGGAAGTACCTCCACCCGCAGTTACGTGGAACATTTCCTGCAGGAACAGAGTGTAACACTCCATCCGGAATTCGAGCTTGCCACCAGCAATATGCTGATCCAATTTGCTCTCCGTGGCCTGGGCGTCGCCTGTGTTGTCCGTGACTTCGCGGAGGATTATATTAAAAATGGGGATCTCTTTGAACTGACCTTTGACCGGAGAATTCCCATGCGGGACATCTGCATCATCACTGACGAGCGCATCCCCAAGTCAGCTGCGGCAGAAAAGTTGCTGGATATACTGTTAAAGTGATAACATTGTATTTGAAATATAGCAGTGAAACAGCCCAGGAGAAAGGGGGACCCATATCAGACCCTTTCTCCTGGGCGGAAACTTAGGCTGGGAACTTAGGCTTTCCCATGCTTCTGCTTCCCCTGCTTTGCCTCTTCTTCCACCGCAGATTTCTGCTTATTCAGCCTTGCGTCAATAATCTTTTCGATCAACTGCTTTTTCACATACACGTCGAAGCTCAGCATACAGAGAAAAGCAAACTGCTGCATATCCGTCTGGTCGGAGCCCTCCAGCATGCCAAAGGTGTTCTGGCTGATCTGGAATTTCTTGGCAATATCCTTCTGGAGATAGCTGACCTCTGTCTTCTCCAGCTGAAACACCTCATTGTAGATGGATTCCAGATTGAAATCAGCTTCGCTGCCGAAGTATTTCTCCGTGATGGGATTTAAGATCGCCTGGATATCGCTGATGCTCAGGATGCTTTTAAAATAGTAGATAAAGATCAGCATCAGAACATGCTCCTTGGAGTATTTTTTCTTGATCGGCGGCGGCAGCAGATTGTTCTTTGCATAATTATTGATCATGGTCTTGGTCAATATCTTGTCCTCCTCGTAGCGCTTGGAGGAAGCCAGCTGCTGATCCATGAAGGTAGTCACCTGATCCATATATAAATCTATGTTTGGCAGGTCTGCCGGCTTCACATAGTCGATGCGGGCGAGACTTGCTAATATGCTGTTCAATAAATCCTTTGTATCAATTGTCATTTCGTTCACCTCAAGTCCTATTATATAGTATTTAAAACTAGATGACAAGTATTTTCTCATGTGTTGTCCAGGTATTTCTAAGTGTTAAGAGATGGTAATGTGCAGCAGGTGTTAATGAAAAGGCCTGATTTTTGCGATTCCTATCATCAATAAACCGATCAGTACGATGGTATCGAAAAACAAAACAGCGACCACGCTTTTTACCAGTCCATACACGAACAGGATGGAAAATAACTCTACGGACAGCGCAATGAAACAGATATAGTTGGACAGGTATTCCGCAACCAGCTCTCCATAAGGGGAGTTCATGAGGAATTTTACATAGATCACCGGTCTTAAAAAGGTGTGGATTATGACACAGGCCAAGGGATATGCAAAAATGAAATTTTTATTCACAAACGAGGTTGCGACACCATTATTCCACTGAACGGGCATTTCAGCTGGCAATTTTCGATAGAATACCAGGCAAAGAATCAGGCATAGGGATGCAATGACTGCCCATGTGACAAGGCTGCCCCATAGATACAGGAAGCTGACCGAATCCAGCTTGAAAACGGTTTTGTTATCATTCCAGTAAGCGGGCAGATCGGTTACGTATTTTTCAATCTGTAATTTGTCAAAGCTGACGGCTCCGGCTTCCAGCATCCTTTCACACATGATTTTTGCCTTCTTTAATCCATCAAGCTGTTCCTGGATTGCTGCGGTTTGTTTTTCTATCATTTCGGTTAAAGACACTTTACCGGATACAATGCGGCGGATGTCTTCCATGGAAAATTCTAAGGTGCGCAGGTAAGCGATTTTTTTAATCATTTCAATATCAGCTTCGGAATAGTCCCGATATCCGTTTTTGTCATTCCGGGATGGTTCGATCAGCTTTTCCTTTTCATAAAAGCGAATGTTGGAACGTGCTAATCCAGTTCGCTCCTCGACCTCTTTGATTGTCATAATGGCAGCCTCCTGTTGCTGTTTTTCTTTTAGTATAAGGTATCAACATGGTTTACAGTCAAGGTTTTTTTCTGTAACTTTACAAATAGTTTCCCGAATGTTATACTTACAATACATGCAGGCTTCCAATTTTTTGAAATAGGGCCTGCGGTACGTAAAAGAGAACAGAATGGGGAATACATAGTAAGGAGTAATCTATGAGCATTTATGACACTTTGAATCCAATGCAGAAGGAGGCTGTGTTCCAGACGGAAGGGCCTGTGCTGATCCTGGCGGGAGCAGGCAGCGGCAAGACAAGGGTGCTGACCCACCGCACGGCTTATCTCATCGAGGAGATGGGGGTGAATCCATACCATATCCTGGCCATTACCTTCACCAATAAGGCGGCGGGGGAGATGCGGGAGCGGATTGACAAGATGGTGGGCTTCGGTTCGGAGAGCATCTGGGTCTCTACCTTCCACTCCACCTGTGTGCGGATCCTGCGCCGACATATTGACCGGCTGGGCTATGACAACAATTTTACGATCTACGACGCGGACGACCAGAAGACGCTGATGAAGGATATCTGCAAGCGGCTGAATGTGGATACGAAGCTGTATAAGGAGCGCACCTTCCTGAACGCCATCTCCCATGCCAAGGACGAACTGATCGGGCCGGAGGAATTCGCCTTAAAGGCGGCGGGAGACTATACCCTGCGGCGGCAGTCGGAGGTCTATAAGGAATACCAGAAGAGTCTGTGGAAGAACAATGCCCTTGATTTTGACGATCTGATCGTGAAGACGGTGGAGCTGTTTCAGACAGATCCGGAGGTTCTGGATTACTATCAGGAGCGTTTTCGGTATATCATGGTGGACGAGTACCAGGATACCAACACGGCGCAGTTTAAGCTGATTCAGACGCTGGCAAAAAAATATCGGAATCTGTGCGTGGTGGGAGATGACGACCAGTCCATCTACAAG
>CABQGZ010000248.1 GCA_902463835.1 uncultured Lachnospiraceae bacterium | reverse complement strand
TCCCAGCCCCAGAATCGCAAGGTCGAAAATACGCCGCACGATTTTTGCGGCTGGCAGGTCAATGATAAATGCGCCCTTTTTGTCCGGGTCAAACTGATAGCCGAACGGTGCAGCAGATGCCGTTGTAATACCCTTGCGCCACTTAACCTGATTGGCAGTCCGCAGTTTCTTTCCTGCATCCCGGCAGTACATGGTATTTACCAGATTACTGACAATCACATCCATGCCCAGCGTTGTACCTTTATAATTATTGCTGTCATAGTTATCATTGATGGCAATGAGCCGGACACCCAGCAGGGGAAAAATCTGCTCCATGTACTCACCCACGCCGATATAATCACGGCCAAACCGGGAAAGGTCTTTCACGATGATGGTATCAATCTTGCCATTACGAACACCATCTATCATCTGTTGGAAACCCGGTCTGTCAAAATTGCTGCCTGTGTAACCGTCATCCACAAAATCCATCACAGGCACATTTTGCAGACTTTCTTTGCAGGAGATATACCGTTGGATCAGTTCTTTCTGGTTCTCAATGCTGTTGCTCTTATCCTTGCCATCTTTGCCCAAATCGCCATCAGCCCTTGAAATGCGCTGATACGCTGCAATCATGTTTCTGCACTCTCCTTTCCAAGTTCTGTAAACACATCCCGAAATCCGAAAACAATCCGAATCCGCTTGTCCGCACTCACTTCGATTTTCTGCACAAGGGATTTTACCAACTGAATGTCAAATTCAAAGTTGTCCAGATGTTCTTCCAAATGAGAAGTCATATTCAGGTATTCTTCGATTTGCTGTTCTACCTGAACTTTTTTGTTCTCCGCTTCCTGCAGCGCGGCTCGCAGGCCATCATATTGTCTGGAATAATCTTCCCGAATCAGTTGGTAATCTTCGGAATCCACCACACCAGCCACATAGTCCGCATAAAGCTGTTCCCGTTTCTTTGCCATCTGACTGACTTTATCGGTCAGGCTCATTATTTCGCCCTTTGCGCGGTAGACAGGATTTTGCACATCTTCAATTTTTCGCAGTTCTTCTACCACCTTGCGCCTATCACTAATTTGTGTAATAAACAGGTGCAGCTGATCCATTATCAAGGCTTTCAGCAGTTTTTCCGGAATTTGATGGCCAATGCACTTATCGTCAGCCTGTCTTGCCTTGCAGATGTAATAGCAGACCTTTTTACTTTCTTCCGCTCCATGCGGCAGTCGTTCAAACTCCATCGCTCTGCCGCAGTCTGCGCAAAACACCATTCCTGCAAGGTCATTCTGATATTCTGCCCGAATCTGCTCCGACTTTGCTCTTATTGTATGGAACACCTTTTGATTCCTCTTCAAGATTTTTTGCACCTTCTCAAAATCATCCCTTGCAATGATAGCCGGATGTGTGTTCTTTGCCACATACCACTGTTCTTTGGGAAGGTCGTGCCTGTCCTGTCCTGCGAATAACTTCTGTGTACTCTTATTGTTGATGGTATCGCCCACATAGGTTTGATTTTCCAGAATGTGCCGGATCGTGGTTACGCCCCACTTTTTACAGGTAAGCACTTCTTTTCCCTCAACCATTTTTCTATGCCACTCCCGTGGAGTCGGAACCTGCAGCAATGTCATCCGTCGAGCAATTTCAAAAATTGGTACACCCATCAGTTCCCACTGGAAAATCAACTGCACATAAAATGCAGCTTCCGGGTCAATTTCATTACGCTTTGTCACGGGGTTCCGAATATAGCCATACGGAGCATCGTTTCCGACTGCATAGCCTGCTTCTTTCTTACGCTGCAAAGAAGTCCATATCTTTTTGGATATGTCTTTCGCGTACATTGCGTTGACCATATTCCGAATCGGGAGAGCCAGACTTTCCATGTCCTCTTTGCGCGTACTGTCAAAATTATCTGTAACAGCAATCAATCGAATCCCCAAAAATGGGAACACCGTTTCGATATAGTATCCTGCTTCCAGATAGTTGCGGCCAAAGCGTGAGAGGTCTTTCACCACGATGCACTTGATTTTCTTCTGCCGCACATCGTTCATCAGGCGGGTAAATGCAGGCCGCTTGAAATTTGTTCCCGTAAAACCATTGTCGAAGTAGGTGTCCACATAACTCAGTCCACTGCTGCGGTTGATATAATCCTGCACCAGTGCGATCTGCGTTTCCATGCTCTCTTCTGTTTCTTCATCCTCAACAGAAAGCCGCCCATAGATTGCCGCAGGCATTTTTGCTTCTTCCAGTTCCGGGAGCAGCACGGAAGCTGCCGCCTGTTCCGGCTGCTGGAGATTTTTTCTACTCTTTCGTGCCACTGTCTGTACCCTCCACTTCTATCCGACTAAGCATCTGTTTCCATTCATCCGTTTTCATGGACAGGCTGATTTCTGCCTGTCCATCGTCCAGTAATGTAACCGTGACCTGCTCGATATACTTTTTCACAAAATTGCGGTCAAGTTCCTCCGGGGTCTTATACTGTGCCATCTGCTGAATCCACGGATTGCGCAGGCTCAACGCCCGTTCCCATACCAGCGTATCTTCCATAATTGCCGTAAGCCGCTCATTCAGTTTCCGATGCGCTTCTTCATAGTCCATCAGTTCCGCATGGTACTGTTCTTCGGTGATTTCATTTGCCATATAACTTTCATACAGCGGCACACGGCGAAACTGTTCCATATTCAGTTCAGCCAGAACGGACTTCATCTGCACCGACTTTTCGGCTCGAACTACCTCGATTGCTTTCTTGCCTGCTCCCTGCTGAATCGCTGCAGCCAGCTTTTCTTCTTCCAGATGTTCCAGTTCCAGAGCATCCATCACCTTTTTATAAATGGTAGCTGCCGGGACTTTCAGTTTCTTTCCGTTTTCCTTGTGTGCGCGGCAGTAACGGCAATAGAAAAGTTCTTCCCCTGTTCTCTTATCCTTGTGCCAGCAGAGTGCGTGGCCGCAAGTGCAGACAATGTGTTTTGCCAGCGGGTTCGGTTTTTGGTAGCTTTTCCGAATGGAGATTTTGCTTTCCCCCTCTCTCATATTGCAAGGGAAAGCATAGAACTGTTCTTTGGTTATGTATGGTTCGTGGCAGTTTTCTGCAATGATCTGGCGGCTTCCATTTGCCGTCGCACCTGTATAAGTCGGATTTCGGAACAAGCAACGAAGCATATCCGTTGTCCACTGGTCGGGTTCTGCATCATAAGGCTTTCCCAGAATTCTCTTTTTGTGTTTCATAGGGGGTTCCACGCCTTGCTCATTCAACCACTTTGCAATGTTACGCATTTTCTGGCCGGACGCATATCTGGAAAAAGCCTCGCTTAAATAAGGAGCAACTTCTTCATCCTTTATCATGTTGCTTTCGCCATTCCTGCGGAGATAGCCAAACGGAACAGAGTTTGTCAGCCGGAATCCCGCGCCTTGTTTTCTTCTCCACGCAAACATGATTTCTGCGTGCATCTCACAGCGTTTTGCTTCAAAATAGTCCTCGACTTCTTTTCGGCTGGCTGTTCTGGTGTCCAAGCCCTCATCCAGTACGATCAGGTCGATGCCCGCTGCATAGAGCGTTTCCTTGATTGCCTGCCGTACCGCCGGGAAATCCGGCCCACAGTAATACATGGATGCCACAATAATGCAATCAAATTTTCGCTCTACGCCATCATTGGTCATTTGGTCGAACGCGGTGCGCGCCTTTGCATCGTTCTTGCGGTCAGAATACTTTTTCTGCGAATCCAGTTCTTTATGTTCCGCCAGATATGCCGCAATGCGCTGATTCTGCTCGGCAATCGTCAGTTCACTTTGATGGTTTTTCCAAGGAAGTGTCCGGGTATAGCTTACACACTTCATCCTGCACTTTCCTCCGTTTCTTCTGCTGGAACACTACTGCAATATTCCAGCACATTGCGAATTTCCTGATCGAACCGATACTGGATATGAATGTGTTCCTTATCATAGACGGTGATGCTCTCTACCAGTTCCACCAGAACGCGGCGGTTCAGACTTGTCAGGTTTTGGTAGGACTTGAAATCTTCGATCCATGGCAGATGTTCCACATCAAGATTGTTCAGGCAATCTCTCTGACGGTTCATTTCTGCTTTGGCCTTGCGGATGGTTTCAACCTTTTCATTAAAGGAATGGCTGAACTCCTTGTACTCTTCCTTGCTGACAATACCGCTGCTCATATCCTCATAAAGCTGTCGGCGCAAGGTCTGGTATTTCTGTTCTTCCTGCTCCAGCATTTTCAGATGTTCTTCCACAGATTTCAGTCTGCGCTCATTCTTCGGAATCTCATTGATTTCGTCGAGCCGATGTTCCAGTCCACTGATCTGCTGGACTTTCCCCTGCAACGCGGCCAGCACCACTTCGGCCAGCTTCCTTTCGCTGATAAGATGTGAGGAACAGCCTAAACCATTGTGGTTTGTGACGCAGTGCAGATAAATATATTTCTTTCCGTTTTTCGACACCGTGCGCCGCACCATGTTCTGCCCACAACCACCGCAGCGAACGATGCCCGAAAAGAGATTGACAGCCTGCTGTCCTTTCGATGCACAGGTGTCCAACTTCAAGACTTCCTGCACAGTATCGAACAGCTTTTGCGGAATGATTGCTTCGTGCATATTGGGAACTCTGATCCAGCCGGATTCTTCCACATCCCGAATCTTCTTGATTTTGTAATTGATCTTCTGTCGCCTGCCCTGTACCATCGTTCCAGTGTAAACTTCATTTTTCAGAATCCGAAGCACCTGAATCGCCTGCCACTTTGCATGAGTGCCAGCTTTGAACCCACTGTGATAATTTAGGCCGCACAGTCGTTTGTACTCGCTGGGAGCCAGCACGTTCTCGCTGTTCAGCTGCTCGGCAATCGCCTGTGCGCTCATTCCTTCCAGTTTTCTGCGGTAGATAGAGCGGACAATATCTGCTGCATACTCGTCTACCACCAGACGGTTTTTGTTCCGTTTGTCTTTGCAGTAGCCGTAGATTGCATAACCGCCGATGAACTCACCTTTGCGCCGTTTCATGTCCAGCTGGCTGCGCACCTTGATGGAAATATCCCGGCAGTAGGAATCGTTCAACAGATTCTTGAACGGAACTACAATGTTGTCCGAATCGCTGCTCTCAGTGTTCGCATTATCATAGTTGTCATTGATGGCGATGAAGCGAATCCCCATCATCGGGAAAATCTGTTCCAGATATTTTCCCATCTCAATGTAATTACGACCAAGGCGGGATAAGTCCTTGACGATAATGCAGTTGATTTTGCCGGATTTAATATCCTCCATCATCCGCTTAAAACCCGGACGTTCAAAGTTGGTTCCCGTGTAGCCATCGTCAGCGTACTCTTCGACCAAATACAGTCCTGGCCGTTCTGCAGCAAAATCCCGAATCAGTTCTCTCTGATTGCCGATGCTGTTGCTCTCAGCCTTGTCGCCATCCTCGATGGACAATCTCAGATAGGCTGCTGCCCGTATGTCTTTATTCTTTTCCTTGTAAAAAAACAAAGCCATTAAACCTCCTGTCTCCACGCAAATTGCATGGTAAAATCCAGAAAGTTAATGGCTTTTGATTGCACTATTCACTTAACCCGTCTGTATTCTACCAAGCTGTGACACAAAAATCAAGCTGCTGCGCACATTTTTCAAAATTTATTTTTCAGTGCTTCCCCATACTCTGCAGCAGGCAATCCCA
>CABQGZ010000247.1 GCA_902463835.1 uncultured Lachnospiraceae bacterium | reverse complement strand
GGTATGAATTTTTGAAAAAGAATCATGTGAAGGTGATTGATGAATATAAGGTATGCCGGACCGCCGATGAGGTGTGGGAGGCCATCGTAAGGATTGGCGAGAACCGGGGCAATCTGGCCTATGACATTGATGGAGCTGTAGTCAAGCTTAACAGTTTTGCCCACCGCAGACAGCTGGGCGCCACCTCCAAGGTGCCGCGATGGGCCATTGCTTACAAGTATCCGCCGGAGGAGAAGGAGAGCACGCTCCTTGATATCGAGCTGTCAGTGGGAAGAACCGGAAGAATCACGCCTACAGCCATCTTTGAACCGGTGCGTCTGTGCGGAACCAGCGTTTCCAGAGCAACCCTTCACAATCAGGATTTTATCGATGAACTGGATATCGGCATCGGTGATCACATTTTAGTGTATAAGTCAGGGGAGATCATTCCCAAGATCAAACAGGTACTGAAGGAAAAGAGACCTCAGGGGACTGTGCGGTTCCGGATTCCAGAGGTCTGTCCGGCCTGTGGGGCGAAGACGGTGCGGGAAAAGGATACGGCGGATATCAAATGTGTGTCTCCTGCTTGCCCGGCACAGCTGGAACGCCATATCATCAACTTTGTGGGGCGGGATGCCATGGATATCAAGGGCTTTGGAACGGTATATATCGAGGAATTGGTGCGCCTGGGCTATCTTCGGAATATTGCGGATATCTATGATCTTCATGAACACCGTGAGGAATTGATCGAACAGGGAATTATTGGAAAAGAGAAGAACACGGACAAGCTTTTGGCTACGATCGAGAAGTCCAAGGAGAACGATGCATGGCAACTGCTGACCGGCTTTGGAATCCCCAATGTGGGTAAGGCTGCCGCCAAGGCAATTCTCAAGACATTTGCCAGTATTCAGGCGTTGGAGCAGGCTTCCTATGAGGAGTTGACCGCCGTCAATGATATTGGACAGGTCAGCGCCGGATGTATCCGGGAATTTTTTACGGATGAAGGCAATCGAGAGATTCTGGGGCGTCTCGCACAGGCTGGTGTGAACATGGAGGCAAAAGAGCAGCCGGGCGGAGGAAAGTTTGACGGTCTGACCTTTGTGATCACCGGAACGCTGCCCACCATGGATCGGAAGGAAGCCGCGGCGAAGATTGAGGAGCAGGGCGGCAAGGTGTCCGGCTCCGTGTCAAAGAAGACGAACTATCTGCTGGCAGGGGAAAACGCCGGGAGCAAGCTGACCAAAGCCCAGAGCCTTGACGTGGAGATCATAGACGAGGCCAGACTGATGGAGATGTTGGGGGAACAGCCCAGACACTTATAGCGCCAGGCGGCGATACTGCATATACTGACAGGATGAAAACAACAGAGAAATCAAAATAGAGAAGAAAGCAGGGATGGATATGCCAATTAAGATACAGGGAGAATTACCGGCAAAGGAGATATTGGAGCGGGAGAATATATTTGTAATGGACGAGCATCGGGCGCTGCATCAGGACATCCGGCCGATTCAGATCGGAATCCTGAACCTGATGCCTTTAAAGGAGGAGACGGAGCTCCAGCTTTTACGGGCGCTGTCCAACACACCGCTGCAGGTGGATGTGACCTTCATCATGGTATCCAACCACGAGTCCAAGAACACGCCCACCAGCCACCTGAACAAATTTTACTATACCTTCGATCAGGTAAAGCAAAGAAAATTCGATGGTTTGATCATCACCGGCGCCCCGGTGGAGCAGATGGAGTATGAGCAGGTGGATTACTGGCAGGAATTCATGGAGATCTGTGAGTGGACCAAGACCAATGTGACCTCAACCATGCACCTGTGCTGGGGCGCTCAGGCGGGGCTGTACTACCATTACGGAATTCCAAAGTATCCGCTGCACGCCAAGATGTTTGGGCTGTTTGAACATCATGTGCTGAACCGGAAGGTTCCGCTGGTGCGGGGCTTTGACGACCTCTTTATGGCTCCTCATTCCAGACATACCGAGGTGCGCCGGGAGGATATTGAGAAGCATCCCGAGCTGACCATTCTGGCGGAGTCAGAGGAAGCAGGGGTGTACCTGCTGCTGGATGCGGATGGCAAGAAGATCTTTGTCATGGGCCATCCGGAGTACGACCGTGTAACGCTGCACAACGAGTACATGCGGGACAAGGGGAAGGGGCTTCCCATCCAGGTTCCAAAGAACTATTACGTCAATGACGACTGCACCATCCGCCCCAACCTGCAGTGGCGTTCCCATGCCAACAATCTCTACACGAACTGGCTGAATTATTATGTGTATCAACAGACGCCTTATGAATATATTGACAATGCTGAGATTACGGGAAAATAGGCGAAGTACGGGTAGTGAAGTATGTGGAAACGGAAATATGGATATTGCAAAAGACCTGACAGTATACATTGTCAGGTCTTTTGCAATATTGGCAAAGTTAATCTACGGATTGCAGTTTTAGTCATGATGTGATATGATAATTTCATGGGATTAAGATTTTAGAAGGAGGAATGCTGTATGCGCCATGCAGACAGAGAGGTAAAGCGAACGGAAAATGTGATTGAGGTTCGAAATCTGACGAAGGAGTACAAAGCTGTGCGGGCGGTGGATGATCTGACCCTTGAGGTTCATGAGGGAGAGATCTTAGGGTTGCTGGGACCTAACGGCAGCGGGAAATCCACCACTATGAATTGTATTTTATCCCTGCTGAGCTTTGGCGGGGGCAGCATTCGGATCTTTGACAGTGAGATGAAGCCGGATGCCTATGAGATCAAGAAGAAAATCGGTGTTGTATTTCAGGATGTGGCGGTATTTGATGAATTGACCGTCTATGAAAATATTGATTATTTCTGTGGATTGTACATCCGCGACAAAGCAACGCGCAGACAGTATATTGAGGAGGCAATTGCCCTGGTGGGGCTGGAGGAGTATAAAAAATTTCGACCCAAACAGCTTTCCGGCGGACTCCTTCGTCGGCTGAACATCGCCTGCGGCATTGCCCATAAGCCGAAGCTGATCTTTCTGGATGAGCCGACTGTGGCTGTGGATCCCCAGAGCCGCAACAATATTCTGGATGGGATTCTCACATTGCGGAATCAGGGAGCCACCATCGTATACACCACTCATTACATGGAGGAGGTGGAGATCATCTGCGATCGGGTGATCATTCTGGATAAGGGGAAAGTGCTGGCCAACGGCACCTGCGATGAGCTGAAGGAGTTGGCGCGCATCGAGGAGAAGGTGACCGTGGAGACTCATGGATTGCCGGAAATGCTGCTTACCGAGCTGCGCCAGCAGAAGCACGTGGACGGGGTGACTTACGATGGCCAGATGCTGGTGGTAATCTATCGGAAGGGGAGCAATAATCTTGTGGAGCTCATGGATTTTCTGAAAGAAAAAAATATACGCTACAGCAAAATCTATTCCGAGCGGCCAACCTTGAACGATGTGTTCCTGGAGCTGACAGGGAAGGAGTTGCGTGATTAATGTTTTTTCATAATTTTAAGTATACGTTGAAAACCCTTTTCCGGGATCGGATGCTGATCTTCTGGACGTTTGCTTTTCCAATCCTGCTGGGAACCTTCTTTTATCTGGCTTTTTCTGATATTGAAAAGAATGAGCAGTTGGATGTGATCGACATCGCAGTGGTGGAGAACCGTGATTTTACAGAGAGCAGAATGTGGAAGCCATCCATGGAAGCGCTGAGCGACGAGGAGAGCCAGGACGCAGTGTTTCATACCAGGTACGTGAGCGAGGATGAGGCGGAACAGCTGCTGGCAGACAAGGAGATTGCAGGATATTTTATGCTGCAGGAAGGAGAACCCCAGGTGGTGGTGGCCTCCGACGGCATTGACCAGACGGTCTTGAAGTATGTGGTGGAGGAGATATCACAGACGGAGACGCTTGTAAAGGATGCGGCGGAATATCAGATACAGCAGGGAGCAGTGCCCACGGAAGCATTTTTCGAACAGCTGACCAAAGAAGTCATGGAGCTGACAGAAGAGGAGAATGCGGGCATACGGAATATCTCCGGCGAGAACTTAAGCTATACCATGATCGAATTCTACACCCTGATTGCCATGACCTGTCTGTACGGCGGGATTCTTGGAATGGCAGCGGTAAATCAGAATCTGGCGAACATGAGCAGTAAGGGAAAGAGAGTGTCGATAAGCCCTGTGAGCAAGGGCAGAATCATTCTTGGCAGTGTGCTTGCAGGCTATATTACACAGCTGATCGGACTGGCGCTGTTGTTTGCATATACGATTTTTGTGCTGCATGTAGATTATGGGAGCAATCTGCCGCTGATCGTACTGCTGGCTGTGTGCGGCAGTCTGGCGGGACTGACCATGGGAATCGCCATCGCGGTTCTTGTCAAATCCAACGATAATACAAAGACAGGGATTGTGATTGCTGTGACAATGGCAGGCTGTTTTCTGGCGGGGATGATGGGAATTACCATGAAGTATGTGATCGATAAAAATATTCCGCTGCTGAACCGTCTGAATCCGGCCAATCTGATCACGGACGGACTGTATGCGCTGTATTATTATGACACCCTGGAACGCTATTTTCGGAATCTGATAAGTCTGCTGGTGTTTTCCGTTGTCATGATTTTACTGGCCATGACGGGATTGAGGAGGCAGAAGTATGACAGTATTTAAAACATTTTTAAAAGTGCTGAATCGATGCAAGTGGGCGGTGATCCTGTATACGGTTCTGTTGGTGGGATTTGCTGGTTTTCAGATGCAGACCAGCGACAGCAGTATGGGATTTACCGCCAGCAGGCCGGATATTGTGATATTGAACCGGGATGACAATACCGGAGTGACCCAGGGACTTGTGGATTATATGACAGAGCACTGCAATGTCTCCGATATCAAGGAGGAGGGAGAGGCATTAAGCGACGCCCTGTTTTACCGTGAGGTCAGCTATATTATTGAGATCCCGGCTCATTACGGAGAAGATTTCTTAAACGGTAAGGAGCCGGAGCTTCTGATTCAAAGCACTGGAGACTATCACTCCTCCTATGCCGGGATGCTTCTGTCCCGTTACCTTAAGACGGCGAGAATGTACGCAGCCTACCTGGAGAACGGGCAGGAGCTGGCCGACAAGGTACAGACGGCTTTGGAAAAGGAGATTCCGGTAGAGGTTACCTCAAGCCTGGATGCCGGGCAGCTGTCCCGGGCGTCATTTTACTATAATTTTATGAATTACAGTCTCCTGGCGGGCTGTGTGTATGTGATCTGCATGATTTTGTCCAGCTTCCGGGCGGAAAATATCCTGCGGAGAACGGCTGTCAGCAGTATGAGACCCAAAAAGTTCAATCATCTTCTGATTTTGTCCAACGGCTTGTTTGTATTGGTGTTATGGCTGATTTATGTGCTTTTAAGCTTTCTTCTGGTGGGAAAGGTCATGGGCACGGCTCATGGACTTATGTACATTGCCAACTCCTTTGTGTTTGCCATATGCGCACTGACAGTGGCTTTCCTGATTGGCAATCTGGTGAAAAATAAAAACGCGGTGAATGGAATTGTCAATGTGGCGGCACTGGGCTCCAGCTTCCTGTGCGGGGCCTTTGTCCCGGTGGAGCTGCTGCCGGATTCTGTTCTGAAGGCAGCGCACATCCTTCCTTCCTACTGGTATATCCAGACAAATGAGAGCCTGAAAAATCTGGAGATTATAAATGTGGAAACAGTAACGCCCATTTTGTTCAATATGGGAATGGTG
>CABQGZ010000246.1 GCA_902463835.1 uncultured Lachnospiraceae bacterium | reverse complement strand
GCAAAAAGAAGATCACATTCAAGTGCAGAGGAAGGCGTGGACGTATTTTTGACCGGGCAACCGCTCAGGTGCTGCAAAAAGCAAGAGACGGCAGCCTGCTGCTGCGGATCATAAAGGTGTACCGCGCATTTAATGGCTCGGATCTCCCAAGCTATTATGAGGCGTGGGAAAACGCACGGCAGTTTATCACGCTATCATTGTGCGGACAGTGCAGTATAGACCCCTACTATCATGCTTCTACGGGAAGGAGCGATCTGACCCCGTGGTGCAAAGGATATCGCCCGGTATTCAACTACTGGCACGAAAGCTTTACAGCAGATCTGTGCGGCATCTTGTACCATCGGAATCTGACAGATACGCTGAAGGATACCCCGTGGGTGCATTCACAGCTGGAAGCTTTTGCCGGGGCTATCTCGCCGTTGGAAGTGGCCTCGTTCCTGAGCACATATATAAAACAGCCCAAGCTGGAACAGATCATCAAGATGAAGCTCTATCGCCTGGCCGACAGCGCCGTATATGGTAATGGTTGCGGATCTTCTCTGCGCAGCGCAATTGATTTCAGCGGAAAGAATATGCGTGCCATGCTGGGTATCGACAGGCCCTATTTCTCCTTCCTGCGGGAAGTAAACCCCTCCGGCAGCGAATTGTGCGTGATCCGGGAGCTGCTCCGATTCAAGCCCCGGCCAACACTGGAGCAGATCAAATGGGTCCTTGTCCATGAAGTCACAGACATCAAAGCGCTGAAGGAGTTGTTGGGCTGCATAACCCTGCATAAGTTGCAGCGCTATGTCGATGGACAACTTGCCTCCGCCGATACAAAGAACTGGCCGTACCGCCACATGACGGCGCTGCTTACCGACTATCGGGATTATCTCGATATGTGCCGACAGATGCAGTACGATATCAGGAATACCTTTGTCCTATATCCACGCGATCTGAAAGAAGCACACGACAGAGTTGCGAAAGAGCTGAAGGATAAGCATACGGCGGAACAGGCAAAAGCCATTGCCGACAGCTTCGGCAAATGGCAGGAGCGATATGCGTATCATGACAAGGAGCTTATGGTCATTCCCCCGCATTCCGCGAAGGATATCGTGGATGAGGGGGCGGCGCTCCATCACTGCGTCGGTCATTATGTGGAACGGGTTGCGCAGAACCAATGCGTGATCCTGTTTGTGCGAAGGGTATCTGAGCCGGGCAAACCGCTTTGTACCGTAGAGGTAAGAGACGGGCAGGTCATACAGTCCCGCTGCTTCGGCAACGAGGAACCTTCCGCCCAGATCAGAGGATTTATCGAACAATGGAAAAAGCGTGTGCTATGCGCTGCCGATCAGGCTGCCGCATAGTCCGGCAGTGGTTTTGTATGGGGCAGGGCGAAATGCGTCCTGCCCCTTCCTAAAACTTTGGAAAGGTGTGAATGAGATGAAAGAGCTCTCTGCGCTAAAAAGCGAATTTTATGAAGTCATGTATAAATACGAAAAGAGTTTTTCGGAAAAAGGTGTCATGGCAAACCTGATGGCATGGCAGACAGCAAAGGTAAGCCTTCTGCAACTGCTGCGGCAGCATCCCGACTGGAATGAAACGGAACAGGCCATTATCTTCGACTGCAATCAGGCCCTCTCTATTCAGCCGGACACGGTAGATGAAACGGCTTTCACGCTGCTGGACATTGCTTCCGAGATACTCAGCGGTGAGCATCTGGAGGATTTTCGCGCAGCGCTGCACGCTGCCGTGTCGGGCTACAGCCGTACCGTGTCGGAAGAGAATCTGGAGATCCTGCGCCAGCGCGGCGGAATACGTTGCACCAGCGATCAAAAGGCCAGCCGCATCATCGGAAAGCTCTGCAAGAAGTACGGTGTCGATAGGCATGATCGGTACAACGCTGTTTTCGCGCAGTTGGCCGACGCTCTGAATCCGCTGATCATGCAGGAGACTGGCGTACTCTCTGTGCATCCCTGCGACTTTCTGGAAATGTCCAGCAAATCCAATACATGGATGTCCTGCCACCGGCTTAACGGCGGAGGATATCAGGCGGGGTGCCTTTCCTACATGAGCGATAGCGTCAGCATGGTGTTCTATGCGGTAGATGCCGATGTGCATGGTGAGTACCGTAAGGCCATACGCAGATACCGGCAGATGTTCTTCTACCAGGATGGTACACTGTATCAGTCCCGGCTCTATCCTGCCGATACGGGAAACGCCCTGGAAGTGTCCAAGCTGTTCCGGCATCTGGTGCAGAAAGCCATTTCGCGCTGTCTGATGGAGCCGAACCTCTGGTATCTGAAGACAAAGCGTTCGGACTTAGATGCCCACTACTCGACTCGCCGGGGTAGCTTGCATTATCCGGATTATGATTTTCATGGAAACCTCTCTATCCTGCAAGGGCATACGCAGGACACCGTTCTGCCTATCGGAGCTGCGGCCCTGTGTGTCTGCTGCGGCAATGAGCTATGGAGCAATGGTGACATAAAGTGTTCTTGCAAAGAGGTGGTCGTCTGCCGGAAATGCGGACAGACAGTAGCGCGCGGTCAAGGAATATATCTTGAAGATGGTTTTTACTGCAAGACCTGCCTGCATATTTGCGAAGCCTGTGGCCGGCCCACTTTAGGCACTATGTACCCCGCTTATGACCGGCGCGGTTCCTTGCTGCAGATTTGCCATGACTGCTACCAGCATCTGACTGCCAGTTGTTCGTCATGCAGTATGGCGGCAGCCTGCCGCACAATGGGCTTTACGATTTGCAAAAAAGCCACCATACCGGTGGCAGCTTGAGGAGGAACATGATGAACACTTATGAGACTGCGGGAATGAATATGGCCTGCTTTGAAAGCATCCTGAAAATGACGCAGGGTGAGCTAAAGGAGTACCTTGTGCAACAGCTGCGCAAGTACGGCTATGAGCCTGTCTGTAAAAACGGATTCCTCTATGCAGAAGGTACTGTCCCTGTGCTGCTGGTTGCCCACCTGGATACGGTTCATACCCATCAGCCGGATATCATCTGCCGCTCTGAAGATGGCCGCTATCTGATGTCTCCTTATGGGATAGGCGGTGATGACCGGGCTGGTGTGTATATGATCTTATTGCTGATGCGTAAGCTCCGTTGCCACATTCTTTTTTGTGAAGAGGAAGAAGTCGGCGGCGTGGGCGCGAGGAAATTTACCCAGAGCAAGCTGCGGCCGGAGGTCAACTATATCGTTGAGCTGGATCGGCGCGGCACGAATGATGCTGTGTTCTACAGCTGTGATAACCCCGACTTTACGGAGTTCGTCTGCAGCTTCGGCTTTGAGGAAAACTATGGATCGTTCAGCGACATCTCTGTGGTCGCGCCGTATTTGGATACTGCGGCTGTCAATATCAGCGCAGGCTATTTCAACGAGCACCGCCTCCATGAGATGATCGACACCTATGCCATGTGCAAAAACGTCCTCAGACTTATGGCTATGCTCCAGCAGAAAACCGGCCATTTCCCGTATCAGGAGCGCATACACAGACGAGGCTCCATGTACGGCGCGCAAACCAGTCTCTTTGCCCCGATGATAGACAGGCAGCCCCAGAAGTGCGCGTGTAAGCTGCTGATGCCCCTACCGGAAGAAACACGGCTCTATATGGGACAGCACCAGATCAGCTATGCGCCGGAGTACATGATGGATCGTTCCGGAAACCTCTATATGTATCTGGAAAGCCTGAAAGCTGCCGTGGAAGCAGAGGGCGTGTATGCTTGTGATGATGAAGGCCAGCCGCCTGCGTTCTCAGCAGTTTGCGAGGGGACGAAATTCCTGCAGGTGTATACATATGAGGAAGCTGTTGAGAAGCTTGAGCAAGTAGAGGATGCCGGATAATTGGTGTTCAATTCTTTTTTGCTGGACGTTTCGGCAAAAAGCGTGTATACTGATCGGCGGTAATCTGATAGTCATTCTATTGTCAGGTATAGGTGCTGCAAAAGCAGCGCGAAAAACAACCGAGGAGAGTTATCATGAACAAAACCGAATTGATCAATGCCGTAGCCGAAACCAGCGGACTTACCAAGAAAGACAGCGAAGTCGCTCTCAACGCCATTCTGGACACGATCCAGAACGCTATGAAGAACGGCGATAAAGTACAGTTGGTAGGCTTTGGCTCCTTTGAGGTCAAAGAGCGCGCCGCCCGCACCGGCAAGAATCCTGCCACCGGCGCTACGATTGAGATCCCCGCATCCAAGGCCCCGGCGTTCAAGGCCGGTAAGGCTCTGAAGGACGCCATTCAGTAATCCATAATTACCCCGGAAGCCCCGACCAATTTGGCCGGGGCTTCTTCTTATGCCCTTGTGGGCATGGACAATACTGTTTGAATTGGCAAGCGCACTTATTTCTGCTATACTATGGATAGATATCCAACTTACATAAGCAAATACGGAGTAATGTAATGATCGTTTTTGACTTGGAATGGACACAGCCGTTTGGGCAAGACAGCATGGAGGAGATCATTCAGATCGGCGCCGTCAAAATGGATAAGCTTGGCAATCCGATCACAGACAGCTTTACCGTATACATCAGGCCATCCGTCTATCAGGAGTTGTCCCCGATTGCGAAGCGCCTGCCGGATGTTGCCCTTTCGATGGACTCGGAGGTAGTGTTTCCGGCCGCCTACCAAGCCTTCGTGGACTGGTGCGCCGACGATACGGTATTCGCTTCATGGGGCGGCCAGGATATAGGCGTTCTGGCAAAGAACGCAAAGCACTGGGAGCTGCCTACATTCACTGTAACGGAATCATATAACCTTCAGGCGGCCTTTTGCCGCACACTGGACGCAGACCGGCAGATCTCATTGGAAACCGCAGTCTCATATTGCCAGCTCCCAGCGGTGTTTTCCTTCCACAATGCGCTTTATGACGCCGTGTATGCAGCGATGGTCACTGGCTGGATCGACCCTGCTGCGCTGCCGACGCCGCCGAAGCACAAGAAGCCACAAAAGCGTAAGCCGTACTTCAGTACATTGGGTTATCCCCCGCAGCCAAGATATAAGGCTGGCATATTTCCTACGCGGGAAAAGGTGATGAACGGCAGGAAGGCAAGGTTCGCCCACTGTCCCATCTGTCAGGAGCGATTCTGTGTTTGCCGCTGGTATCCATTGGACAAGCAGGTGTTTTACAGCACTATCGTCTGCCCGGAACATGGCCGCTTTCCGGTTCGTCTGACGGTGACACACCGTGCGGACGGTCAATGGCATGGGCGCAGTACTGTCCCCGTCCTGACGGATATTCAGCGGGAGCTGTTCCAGCAGACAAAAGCCAATGAGCCTATTCTGTGTCGGCGGGGTAAGCCCAAGTACCCTTGGTGGCGAAACAGCAGGCAGAATGACCCCAGCAACGATTTCAAGTGAAATACCTCTCCTTTGCGCACAGAAGGACGTCGACAGATGGTCGGCGTCCTTCTTGCCATGGGTTCGAGGTGTCCCTGTTACTTCCTAGCCTATCTACGCATAGCATAAAAGATTATCTTTAAAAATGTACCAGCCTCTAAGAAATTGAATTGCGTTTCAATTGTGGCCAACAAATTCACAAGAAATTTTTTTCGCTGTAAGTCCTTCAGATTCAAGGACTGCACAAGGATAAAGCTGGAGGCCTTCACCTTCTGGGATAGCATAAATGCTAAAGAACTCCTTGAGCGCTCGTGCGGTCGCTTCCTTGTCGGTTTCACTGATACCGCCCTCTCGTCTTTCAAGCGTTTCAAGAA
>CABQGZ010000245.1 GCA_902463835.1 uncultured Lachnospiraceae bacterium | reverse complement strand
TGCCTGAACCCCCTGAATGCCCAGCTCGCGCGCTTCCTTTAAGGCCTCCGGATAAGGCTTCTTGAAGCTTTCCAACACGACTCCGATTGAAAAATTGTACATAATTGTTCTCCTCTCCTGTGATTCAGTCCGACCGAATCATCAACATGTTTTTGCTCTGTTCCTTGACAGATGTCTTGCCTTTATTATATAATCATCCCAGAAAATGTAAAGATAGAAACATTGCTTTAAAATGACACTATATTGCCTTTTTCGACAGGAGGTTCCCATGGGCAGCGCATATGAAAAGCACGATTACCGTAACCCGGATTTCCCTATATTTTTTCACCACGATATACTCCTGAAAGAGTCAAACTTTTTTAACCACTGGCATGAGCATATCGAGCTGTTGTATATTACGGAAGGTATCTGCAATGTCACCGGCAACGGCATCCCATTGCGAGCTGTTCCAGGAGATATTGTGATGATCTCTCCTAACTGCGTCCATCACCTGGCTTCGGAAAATGACATCTGCAGCTACCACTGTCTCATTGCAAACAAAGACTTTTGCGACAGCTTTGGCATACCCATGTGCGGTGGTCAATTTGCCATGGTCATCGAAGATCCCGCAGCCAAGGAATGCTTTGCCTCCATCATTCGCGTAATGCAAGAAAAGCCCAGCCACTTTCTGGTAGAAGCAAAGGTTCTAGTCCTCCGCCTCCTGGTTCTCGTGTGCCGGGCGGCGGAAGCTGCGAACATGGAAAATAAGGGAAGTGCCCATTCCCGGATGGTCACAAAGGCCATCGACTATCTGCATGCCCATTTCAATGAGCCCATCACGGTAGATGAGCTATGTACCTATCTGGGATTCAGCAAATATTATCTGTGCCGCAGCTTCAAGGCTGCCACGGGAAAGACCATTATGGATTATCTGAATTATCTAAGATGTGTAAATGCAAGACGGTTGATCACCAGCGGCCAGTGCAACATCAGTGAGAGTGCCAGCCAGAGCGGCTTCAACAATATGTCCTATTTCACCCGCACCTACCAGAAGCAGATCGGGTGCAAGCCGTCGGAATCACGGGGGCAGAATAGTACTTAGTGTCAAGAGACGCTTCCCCAAAATAAGTGCCGATCATTGGCCGCAATAACGTTCTCAAGGCGGTTCCTTCACACCAAAAAACTGCCCTGCCGATCACCTCGGCGGGCAGTTTTCTTACTTTTGAGAGAATCAGGAAATCAATGTCTCCCTCTTACTCCTCCGTACCATACAGCTTCACCAGCTTATTCAGGTACTCATATCTTTCCTTCGCATTCTTCTCAGCGTTGTCAAACAGCTGCTCTGCTCTCTCGGGATTGAAGCGGGCAAGGGCGTTGTAACGAACTTCGCCGTTCAGGAAGGACTTGTAGTCTCCCGTAGGAGCCTTGCTGTCTAAGGTGAATGCCGGCTTTCCTTCTGCCTTCAATGCAGGATTGAAGCGGAACATATGCCAGTAGCCAGCTTCTACTGCGTTCTTCTCCTCGGTCTGAGCCTTGCTCATGCCAACCTTGATACCGTGGTTGATACAGGGGGCGTAAGCGATGATCAGGGATGGTCCCGGATATGCCTCTGCCTCTGCGATTGCCTTTACAGTCTGGTTGTAATCAGCACCCATAGCGATCTGTGCCACGTATACATAGCCGTAGCTCATAGCGATGCTTGCAAGGTCTTTCTTCTTCACTTCCTTACCGCCTGCCGCGAACTGTGCGATGGCACCGGTGGGTGTAGCCTTGGAGGACTGTCCGCCGGTATTGGAATATACCTCGGTGTCGAATACCATGATGTTGATATCCTGTCCGCTGGCCAGCACGTGGTCAACACCGCCGAAGCCGATGTCGTATGCCCATCCGTCACCGCCGAAGATCCACTGGGACTTCTTAGCCAGGAATTCTTTATCCTTCAATACAGCCTGAGCCTTCTCACATCCGCAAGCCTCCAAAGCTGCCACTAATTTATCGGTAGCCGGGCCGTTGGTGATGCCGCTGTCATAGGTATCAAGCCATTCGCCTGCTGCTGCCTTTACTTCTTCATTGTCGCCGTTTGCAACGATATCTTCAATCTTAGCCTTTAAGCTGCCGCGAAGTGCCTTCTGAGCCAGCAGCATACCGTAACCGAACTCAGCAGCATCCTCAAACAGGGAGTTGGACCATGCGGGACCCTGACCCTTCTCATTCACCGTGTACGGTGTGGAGGGTGAGGAGTTACCCCAGATGGAGGAGCATCCCGTTGCATTGGCAATGTACATTCTGTCACCGAACAGCTGGGTGATCAATTTTGCGTAAGGTGTCTCGCCACAGCCTGCGCAAGCTCCGGAGAACTCAAGTAACGGCTGTTTGAACTGGCTTCCCTTAACGGTAGTCTCTTTGAACTTCTCCAATACTTCCGGTTTCTTCGCTACCGTCAAACCGTAATCGAAGAATTTCTGTCTGTCTGCATTTGCCTCGAAGTTCTGCATGGTAAGAGCCTTCTCGCCCTTCTTGCCCGGGCATACATTGGCACAGGAGCCACATCCAGTACAATCCCAGGTGGAGACAGTGATGGCGAATTTCTTTCCCGGCATACCTGTCATATCGAGCATATCCATGCCTTCCGGAGCGTTTGCTGCCTCAGCCTCGTCCATAACAACCGGACGGATAACTGCATGAGGACATACATAGGAACAGAAGTTACACTGAATACAATTATCCTTATTCCATACAGGAACATTTACTGCAATACCGCGCTTCTCGTATGCGGAAGTTCCGGAGGGAGTTGTTCCGTCTACATATTCCTTGAATGCGGATACCGGCAGATTGTTTGCTGTCTGGCCGTTTACTGCCTTCTGGATATTATTGACAAAGTCGATGGTATCCTTCTTGGCGCCCACAGCCTTCTCGCCTGTGATATCTTCCTCCACGCAATCCTTCCAGGATGCAGGAACCTCTACCTTCACTACCTGCTTAGCGCCGGCGTCGATGGCAGCCCAGTTCTTCTGAACTACATCATCACCCTTCTTGCCGTAGGTTGCCTTAGCGGCAGCCTTCATCAGCTCGTTGGCCTTGTCAGCCGGGATGATGCCGGTCAGCTGGAAGAATGCGGACTGTAAGATCGTATTGATACGTGTCGGGCCCATGCCGGTCTCGATACCAATCTTCACACCGTCGATGATGTAGAACTGAATATCGTTGTCAGCAATGTATTTCTTAACCTGTCCCGGCAGATGCTTCTCCAGCTCTTCCATATTCCAGGGACAGTTCAAAAGGAATGTTCCGCCCGGAACCAGCTCCTGAACCATGTTGTACTTGCGCACATAAGCTGGATTGTGGCATGCTACGAAGTTCGCCTGCTTGATCAGGTACGTAGACTTGATCGGTTTCTTACCAAAACGCAGGTGAGACATGGTAACACCGCCGGACTTCTTGGAATCATAGTCAAAGTAAGCCTGGGCATACATATCTGTGTTATCGCCGATGATCTTGATGGAGTTCTTGTTTGCTCCGACGGTACCGTCCGCGCCAAGTCCCCAGAACTTGCAGTTGGTGGTTCCTTCCGGTGTGGTAACCGGATCTTCTTTTACTTCCAGAGACAGGTTGGTCACATCATCCTTGATACCGATGGTGAACATAGCCTTCTCGTCGTTGTTGTATACAGCGATGATCTGTCCCGGTGTGGTGTCCTTGGAACCTAAGCCGTAACGTCCGCTGTAGATGGTAACTCCGTCGAACTTGGAGCCCTTCAAAGCGGCAACAACATCCAGATACAGCGGCTCGCCAAGTGCTCCCGGCTCCTTGGTTCTGTCTAATACGCTGATCTTCTTAACCGTCTCAGGAATCGCTGCAATCAGAGCTTCCTTGGAGAACGGACGGTACAGACGTACCTTTACAAGACCTACCTTCTCGCCTCTTGCCAGCAGGTAATCCAGTGTCTCATCGATGGTATCACATACGGAGCCCATAGCGATGATCACGTGCTCTGCATCCGCAGCTCCGTGATAGTTGAACAGCTTATAATCGGTACCGATCTTCTCATTTACTTTATCCATGTACTCCTGAACAATGGCCGGAAGTGCGCTATAGCCCTCGTTGCAGGCCTCTCTTGCCTGGAAGAAGATATCCGGGTTCTGTGCGGAACCTCTCTGGCAGGGATGGTTTGGATTCAGGGCATCCCTGCGGAATGCGTCGATGGCATCCATATCCACCATATCCTTCAGGTCTTCATAATCCCATGTCTCAATCTTCTGGATCTCATGAGAGGTACGGAATCCGTCAAAGAAATTGATGAACGGAATTCTTCCCTTGATAGCTGCGCAGTGCGCAACCGGTGTCAGGTCCATAACCTCCTGTACGGAAGATTCGCAGAGCATTGCCACACCAGTCTGACGGCAGGCATATACATCGGAGTGGTCTCCGAAAATAGATAATGCATGGCTCGCAATTGCACGGGCAGATACGTTAAATACGCCCGGCAGGCGCTCGCCAGCCACTTTATAAAGGTTTGGAATCATCAGAAGCAGACCCTGTGACGCAGTGTAGGTGGTAGTCAAAGCACCTGCTGCCAGAGAACCGTGTACGGTACCTGCCGCACCTGCCTCGGACTGCATCTCTGTCACCTGTACAGTCTGTCCGAAGATATTCTTTCTTCCTTGTGTTGCCCATTCATCGGTGGCTTCCGCCATAACGGATGATGGTGTGATCGGATAGATAGCCGCAACGTCGGTATACGCATATGACGCATGCGCTGCTGCATGATTTCCATCCATGGTCTTCATAGATCGTTTCATTTTCCCATTCCTCCTGTGAAAATTTTAAACTATTGGGGGTTACCCTTGTTAATTGATTAACATTCTCTCCTCATATACTATAATAAGGTATGGAGAAAAAATCAATAGTTTTTCCGCTCATTTCTATGTTTTTTTCCGCAAACACAGCGGAATCACATGAAACCCGAAGCTTGCCCATCTGTTCCGGCAGCGTAAAACTGCTCTGCAGTCGTTCTCTATTATAACAGAGTTTTCCGGCTTTTCAACACTTTCTGATAAAAATGATTGATTTTCTGGCACTTTTTTAGTATGATAGATTCTGGCAATAGACACAAAACCATAGATAAGTCAAATACCCCTGCTGTCGGCATGTCTGCCTGACTGGCGGGAATAAAGGATTAGGAGAGAAAATATATGATAAGTGCTAACAACGTCACATTGCGGCTGGGCAAGAAGGCCTTGTTCGAGGATGTAAACATCAAATTTACCGAGGGCAACTGCTACGGTCTCATCGGGGCCAATGGAGCCGGGAAGTCCACTTTTTTAAAAATTTTAAACGGGCAGCTGGAGCCCACCCAGGGAGATGTGACCATCACGCCGGGACAGCGTCTCTCCTTCCTGCAGCAGGATCACTTTAAATACGATGAATTTTCGGTGCTTGACACCGTCATTATGGGAAATCAGCGCCTCTACGATATTATGAAGGAGAAGGACGCTATCTATATGAAGGAGGATTTCTCCGATGAGGACGGCATCCGTGCCAGTGAGCTGGAAGCGGAATTCGCCGATATGGACGGATGGAACGCGGAATCGGACGCCGCCCAGCTTCTGAACGGACTTGGCATAGAGACGGAATACCACTACCAGATCATGAAGGACTTAAACGGCGCCCAGAAGGTAAAAGTGCTGCTGGCGCAGGCTCTGTTCGGGAACCCCGATATCCTGCTTCTGGATGAGCCTACCAACCTCCTG
>CABQGZ010000244.1 GCA_902463835.1 uncultured Lachnospiraceae bacterium | reverse complement strand
GTATGATATATTTATTCCTGAATCTCTTTTTCAACTCCTGATATCTCATTTTGATGTCCTCCTGTCTCTTTTCTTGCTTCTTTATATAATACAACTCACGCTTCTTTTACTTATTCCAACACCGCTGCAATGTCTGTTATCACTGCACGATTTCGCCGGCACGTGCCTTTTCCTTCTTCCGAAATCCTGCGCTGGTGGCGACGATCACACGGTCAAATACCAGGAACATGGCCGGCAGAATAAAGTTCACCACAAACATACTGATGATCGCTCCCCGGGCCATCAGGGTACACAGGGAACTGATCATGTCAATATTGGAGTACATGCCAACCCCGAAGGTGGCCGCGAAAAAGCTCAGTGCGCTTACAAACACAGACTGGATGCTGCAAGAAAGCGCCGTTGTGACAGCCTCCTTTTTCTCCGCCCCCAGATACCGTTCCTTCTTATACCGGTTGGTCATCAGGATCGCATAGTCCACGGTGGCGCCCAGCTGAATCGTTCCAATGACAATGGACGCGATAAAGGGCAGCTGTGTTCCGGTGTAAGCCGGAATCCCCATATTGATGAAAATGGCAAATTCGATCACCGCCACGAGAATCGCCGGAAGGGTGATGGATTTGAACACGAGAGCAATGATCAATATGATCGCTCCGATGGAAATGGCGCTGACCACTTTAAAATCCTTGTCTGTGATGGTGATCAGATCCTTGGTGCAGGGCGCCTCCCCCACCAGCATACCATCCTGATCATAACGCTTAATAATCTCATTCAGTGCGTCCACCTGCCCATTCACCTCATCGGAGGCCACCTTGTACTCAGAGCTGACCAAAAGCAGCTGATAACGCTCATTCATGAGGATCTCTCTGACGGAATCCGGTATCATTTCTCTGGGAATGGCAGGCCCTACCACAGAATCCATTCCCATGGTCAGCTTCACGCCGTCCACCTGGTTGATCTCCTGGATCATCCCGGAAACCTCCTTCGCCGGAAGACTGCTGTCCACCAGTATCATGTGGGTGGAATTCATTTCAAAGGCTTCCTCCAGCTTTGTGTTGGCTGCAATACTCTTCAGCTCCTTGGGCAGCGTTCCGGCCAGATCGTAGTAGATATCCGTATGGGTATAGCCGTAGATTGCCGGCGCCAGCAATAATAGAAACACGCCGATAAATACCCAGAACCGCTTTACCACGAAACCAGCGATTCTTCCCAGATCCGGAATCAGTGGTTTATGCTTTGTCTTTTCAATGGCCTTGTCAAAGATCAGGATCATGGACGGCAGAATGGTCACACATCCAATGACGCCGAACACAACGCCCTTTGCCATCACAAGTCCCAGATCCAGTCCCAGCGTAAAGCTCATGAAGCACAGCGCCACGAAGCCTGCAACCGTTGTGATGGAGCTTCCTACCACAGAGGTTATGGTGTTGGAGATGGCGTGGGCCATGGCACGGTTCTTATCCCCCGGGAATCGCTCCTGATTCTCCTCGTAGCTGTGCCACAGGAAGATGGAGTAATCCATGGTTACCCCCAGCTGAAGCACTGCGCTTAACGCTTTCGTCACATAGGAGATCTCCCCCATGAAAATATTTGTGCCCAGATTATAGACGATAGCCATCCCGATGCTCAGCAGGAAAAATACGGGAGCCAAAAAGGAATCCATTGTCACCGCCAGCACCAGGGAGGACAGAAGCACTGCGATCAGCACGTAGATGGGCGTCTCCTTATCGGACAGGTTCTTGATGTCCGTCACCACGGCCGACATACCACTGATCAGGCACTGCTCCCCCGCCACTTTCCGCAGCTCCTCGATGGCGTCCATGGTCTCATCCGACGACATGGAGGTGTCGAAAATGACCGCCATCAATGTATCCGTCCCGCTGTTGAAGGCCTCCCAAAGCTCCTCCGGCAGGAATTCCACCGGAATGCTTAAATCCGCAATGGAATCGTACCAGATGACGCTCTTCACATGATCCACCTGTTCCATTTTGGCCTTCATGGCCGCCACATCCCTGTACTCCATATTCTCCACAACGCACAGGGAGAAAGCCCCTGTTCCAAATTCATCCACCAGGATATCCTGCCCCTTCATGGTCTCGATCTCCCCTGGCAGATACGATAAAATGTCGTAATTGACACGGGTATTCACATACCCCAAAGCCGCTGGAATCAAAAGCAGAAGCCCTATTATGAAAATAGGTATTCGAAGCTTTACGACTCCTTTTCCAAATTTTTTCATCGCTTTCTCATCTTCTTTCTTACTTTTTTGTAATGATCCCCAGGCTACTTTCCCCGCTGGATCATTGGCTGTTTTGCATTGCCCGAGCTCAAAAAAGAGTATACAAAAAAGGACTGAATATGAAAATATTCAATCCTTTTTCTCTGTCGCCTGCTCCTATACAATTTTACTCATGTGTCTTCTTCCATATACAAATGCAAAAAAATGTATGGCTCTGCTGCCGGCTACACTCCTTCCAGCACCTCCTGCATGGAATGGGTGATGATATAATTATAAAGCTCCACCATCTCCTTGGGCGGAACCGTCATGCCGCTTTTGATCCAGGTCATCACCATATATGTCATGGACTGGGCGTAGTACTCCGCGATATGCTCCGGCGTGATCCAGGAGTTCCTGGGCGTCCGGAACACTGCGTGATCCTTCATGATCTCCAAGAGAATCGTAAGGATACAGCTCTTTGCAATACTTTCAAAGGAATTCTGCCCTTCCAGCCGGCTCACCCTTGTGTAAAATTCCTTTTCACGCTCTATGGCCGTAAAGATCAGTGTCAGCGCCTCGTCAATCATACCTGCCTGCACAAGGGGCCGAATAGGATCCAGCGTCTCCCGCTGTATAATCCACTCCAGCAGCTCATATTTATCCTGAAAATGATTATAAAAGGTGGGACGTATCACACCCGCCCGATCTGTAATCTCCTTGATGGTGATCTTCTCAACGGGCTGGATGCAGGCCAGTTCCTTGAAGCCTGCGGCCAGCAATTCATCCACATTCCCCTTGTTCGCTCCTGTCATCCTGTTCTCTCCTGACCAATTACGATTCTAAGTCTCAATCCTGGACCGTCCAATTATCCTTCCACCCTGGGCAGTCCATCAAAGCCAACCTGAAGCTCTGCATCAGTGGGAATATAATCCCTCATCTCGCCGTTGTGGAACTTCTCATAAGCCACCATGTCAAAATATCCGGTACCGGTGAGACCGAACACAATGGTCTTCTCCTCCCCGGTCTCCTTGCACTTCATGGCCTCGTCGATGGCGGCACGGATGGCATGACTGCTCTCCGGCGCCGGCAGGATGCCTTCCACACGGGCAAACTGCTCTGCCGCCTCGAATACCGCTGTCTGCTCCACACTTCTGGCTTCCATAAGTCCGTCGTCATACAGCTGTGACAGCACAGAACTCATGCCGTGATAGCGCAGTCCGCCCGCGTGATTGGCGGAGGGAATGAATCCGCTTCCCAGGGTATACATCTTGGCCAATGGGCAGACCATACCGGTATCGCAATAGTCGTAGGCAAATCTTCCTCTTGTGAGGCTGGGGCAGGAAGCCGGCTCTACGGCGATAAAGCGGTAATCCTTTTCCCCCCGCAATTTCTCACCCATGAACGGCGAGATCAGACCACCCAGGTTGGAGCCGCCGCCGGCACAGCCGATGATGATATCCGGTGTGATCCCATATTTTTCCAAAGCCGCCTTCGTCTCCAGACCGATGACAGACTGGTGCAGCAGCACCTGGTTCAGCACGCTTCCCAGCACATAGCGATAGCCTTCCATGGAGGTTGCCGCCTCCACTGCCTCGGAGATGGCACAGCCAAGACTTCCCGAGGTTCCCGGATGGGCGGCAAGAATCCGCTTTCCTACCTCCGTGGTCTCAGAGGGGGAGGGGGTCACACTGGCGCCATAGGTGCGCATGACCTCTCTCCGGAAGGGCTTCTGCTCATAGGAAACCTTCACCATGTATACCCGGCAGTCCAGATCAAAGTAGGAGCATGCCATGGAGAGGGCTGTTCCCCACTGTCCCGCGCCGGTCTCGGTAGTCACGCCCTTTAAGCCCTGCTTCTTGGCGTAATATGCCTGGGCAATGGCGGAATTCAGCTTGTGGCTTCCGCTGGTGTTATTTCCTTCGAATTTATAGTAGATCTTCGCCGGCGTATGTAATTTTTCCTCCAGACAGTAGGCGCGCACCAGCGGTGAGGGGCGGTACATCTTATAGAAATTCCTTATCTCCTCCGGGATATCAATGTAAGCGTTGGTGTCGTCCAGCTCCTGAGCTACCAGCTCCTTACAGAATACCGTCTCCAGCTCTTCTGCCTTCATAGGCTCCAATGTGGCCGGGTTCAACAGGGGCGCCGGCTTATGCTTCATATCAGCACGTACATTGTACCATTGGGTTGGCATCTCGTTTTCTTCCAGATATATTTTGTAGGGGATTGTTTTCTCGCTCATGGGAAACTCCTTTCTTTCTGCTCTTTTTGTTACCAGAATTTTATCATTGAAGGACTCCCTCTGTCAATTGCTTTCTTTTACAATATAGATCGGCCGTCCTTTGCTCTCCATATAGTTTTTGGAAATGTATTCCCCAAGCACGGATATGACAAGCAGCTGCACGCCGTTCAAAAACAAGATCAGGCATACAATGGTGGTATAGCCGCTGACCTTGTTGCCGAATATGAGCGTATGTATGCCCGTGCCCAATCCATACAGAATGGACAGCGCAAACAGGATCATTCCCAGAACACCGGCGATTGTAATGGGTGTTGTGGAGAAGGAAAAAATACCGTCCAACGCGTATCTGAACAGACTCTTAAAGCTCCATTTTGTCTTGCCGGCCGCCCGCTCCACATTTTCAAAGGGAATCCATGTGGTGTCAAAGCCCACAAAAGAGAAAATCCCCTTCATGTAGCGGTTATACTCCTTACAGGATAATATGGCATCCACCATTTTCCGGCTCATCATGCGGAAATCTCCCGCTCCGTCCGCCATATCCATGTGGCTCAATTTCTGAATCACCTTGTAGAAGGCTTTGGATAACAGACTGCGGACGGCACCCTCCCCGTTGCGGTCCTTCCGGAACCCGGCACAGCAGTCACACCCGTCCTTGGTCACCTCCTGGTACATCTGGGGCAGCAGCGCAGGCGGATGCTGCAGATCCGCGTCCATAATCACGCAGTAATCACCTTTCGCCTGTTCCAACCCGGCATACATGGCCGATTCCTTTCCGAAATTCCTGGAAAACGCGATATAGTGGCAGCGCTCATCCTGTTCCTTCAGGGAGCGGAGCACCGCAAGGGTGCGATCCTTGCTTCCGTCGTCGATAAACAAAAATTCCGTCTCCACCTCTTTCATATTGTCAACCACCTGTTTTACTTCCTGGTAAAAAACAGGCAGTACCTCTTCTTCATTATAACAGGGCACAATGATTGTCAGCTTGTCCATGTCTTTTCTCCCTTCTTACCGTAAATTTCCTTTTATTCTGCCGAAATATTTCTGTCATCACTGGTTCTGCCTTCCCCAGAGGTATCTTTCTTAAAAATGTGCTTCTGGCAGATCACATAGTTGGCCAGAACTGTCACGATACTCACGCCAACCTTGGAAACGGAATTCATAAGCTTCAGCTGATCCACCGCCAGATAAAGCAGCAGATTTTCCACTGCCAGCGTTGCCAGCCGCAGACCCGCGAATTCCAAAAATTCGTGAACGATGGCACGTTCGGAATGAAATACGAGCTTACGGTTCATCAC
>CABQGZ010000243.1 GCA_902463835.1 uncultured Lachnospiraceae bacterium | reverse complement strand
GGATGGACTGAAAGAGATTTATCAGTCATATGTAGGTCTGATCTATTCTGTGGTCTATGATATGGTGAGGCAGCGGGAGAATGCTCAGGATATTACATCGGACTTTTTCATACGGCTGTGGGATAAGGCGGATACTTATCGGTTCGGCGGGAAGCATAAGGCCTGGATGCTCACCATAGCCAGAAATATGGCCATTGATTTTATGCGCAAGAGCAAATGGGAACAGCTGGCGGAAGAACTGCCGGAAAGCCAGGAGAAAACAGAGGATATAGCAGAGCAAATTGTGGGAAATATAAGTTTTCGGGAGGCAGTGGCGCTTTTGAAACCCACGGAGCAGGAGGTTCTGGACTTAAAGATTCTGGGTGGTTTTACTTTTCAGGAGATAGCTCAGATATTAAAAAAGCCAATGGGGACCGTGACTTGGCTGTACCGTCAGGGAATCAAGAAGCTGCAGCGACATCATAAAGTAGGACAGGAGGTGCAGGAATCATGAAATTGTCAGAAAAAGAAATGTTGAAGAAATACAAAGAGATAAAAATGGCAGAAGTTCCTGATATGTGGGAGGATATTGAAAGAAAACTTGCACCGAAAGCTGCTCAGGAAAAAGTGAAATTTCCGACACGACGGCTGTCTTTCATCGCCGCCATTGTGGCAGCAGTGCTTTTGCTGGGACCGGTGATAACTGTGATACAAAAGAGCGCTCTTATGGAGAAAAAGGATGTGTCCGGTGTGGAGGAGAACAATGCAGGGAGACCCTCTCACGAAAGTAAACCTTCGTATGATGTGGAGAAAGACAATGCAGAGGAAGGCAGCAAGCCATGGCATGACATAGATAAGAATGACAGTGATGGCATCGATAAATCCGATGGGGAGATGAAAAATGAAAACGCTCCTTTGCCGGAAAGATTTGAACTTATTGCATCCATACTGGAGGTTCGCAAGACGGAGGGGGGATTTGTTATCCAGATTCAGGTGGAGGAGGGTGTTACGGCAGCAGAGGAGGGGGCTTCGTCTGCAGAAGAGATCCTTGGAATATCGGATCTGAAGGGGTGTAAACTCGAGATTACGTATATAGCAGACGAAAAAGGCTATGAAGCCGAGGACTTTGCAGGTACATTAAAGCTCGTTTTGCAAAAAGAGGGAAAAAATATAAGATTAATGGAGATTCTGCCATAAAACTGGAAGAGGCCATGCGTATCCTTTTTATCAGACAAAGAAAAAGCTGGCGTAAATGCGGAACAGGAAGCATTTGCGCGCAGCCAAAATCAAAGGAGGAACTTGTTATGAGAAAAAGGTTACGCACGGCTTCTTTTTTGTTGATTTTCGCATTACTTGTAGAAAGCATGACAGGCTGCGGGATAAGAAAGCTGGATCAGAAGGAAAATGCGGTGGGGACAGTGAAGAGCAGTGAAAACGGAGCGTACGACGCAAAAGGCTCCAAGGTCATACCGGGGGAGGAAATGAATGAGGAGGGAATGCCCCCAATGGACACGGAGGAATACAACGCCATTGCAGAAAATCGTTTTATGCAGACGTCTTTAAGTCCGCTGTCCACTTTTTCCGCAGATGTGGACACTGCATCCTACAGTAATGTGAGAAGAATGTTGCGGCAGGGAAAGCGGCCGGAGGAGATTCCGAAGGGAGCTGTCCGGCTGGAGGAAATGCTGAATTACTTTCATTATGATTATGAGAAGCCCAAGGGGGATGAGGTGTTTGGTATCACCATAGACGGTGCAGATTGTCCCTGGGAGGAGACACATGGACTTGTGCGCATCGGGATCCGGACACAGGATATTGATTTTTCCCAATCGCCGAAATCAAATCTTGTATTTTTGCTGGATGTGTCCGGCTCCATGGACAGTCCGGATAAGCTGCCCCTCTTAAAACAGGCCTTTGCCATGCTGGTGGAGAATCTGGGGGAGAAGGATCGGGTCTCTATTGTGACTTATGCAGGCATGGAGAGAATCGTTCTGAAGGGGGCCCGCGGAGATGAAAAAGGCAGGATTCTGGATGCCTTAAGTGCGCTGGAGGCCGCTGGCGGAACCTACGGGAGCGCCGGAATCAAGGCGGCGTATGCTCTGGCGGAGGAGAATTTTATTTCAGAGGGAAACAACCGAATCATTCTGGCAACCGACGGGGATCTGAATATTGGTGAGACAAGTGAGAGCCAGTTGAAGTCCCTGGTGGAGGAGAAGCGTAAAAGTGGGATATACCTGTCTGTTCTGGGCTTTGGACAGGGGAATCTGAAGGATAATAAAATGGAGGCCTTAGCGGACAGCGGGAACGGCAATTACACATACATCGATTCTCTGATGGAAGCCAAGCGTGTGCTGGTGGATGAGCTTGGGAGCACATTGGTCACAGTGGCGGAGGACGTGAAGCTTCAGGTGGAGTTCAATCCGGTGTGGATCAAGGAGTACCGGCTGCTTGGGTATGAAAACAGACTTCTGCAGGCAGAGGATTTTACTGATGACACAAAGGATGCGGGAGAAGTGGGGGCTGGCCATACGGTTACGGTTCTGTATGAAGTGGTATGGGCAGGAGGAGACGACAAGGATAAGAGTATTGACCTGAAATACCAGACCAGAGAACCGGTGAAGGGGGATGCGAAGGATGAGTGGGCAACGCTGAAGATTCGCTATAAGGATCCCGGGACATCCGTCAGCAAAGAGATTCAGAAGGCTTTTGGCGCAGATATCTATCGGAAGGAGGTAAATGCAGCGGGCATGCTTCTGGAAGCATCGGTTGCGGAGTTTGGTATGCTGCTTCGGGACAGTTCCGGAAAGGGAAGCGCCTCTTATGAGCATATTCTTGGTATGTGGAACGGTATAGCGTATGGCGGAAGTGAAGAAATAGAAGAATTTCTGGAATTGGTGGAACTGGCATGGAATAGAGCGGGCGTGAAGGAATAGGACGTAAATGAGGTTGAAAGTATCAGCATCCTTTCAGCTCTTTCCGGAACTGCTCCAGTGTGCGCTGTCCTTCTTTTGTAACGGGTTTGACCCATTTTCCGGACTTGATATACCACAGCTCGAAGATCAGACGGATCAGCTCATCGGTGTAGACGAAGGCAAACACGGCAAGGAAGGGAAGCTGGAATATCATACCCGCAGCCCAGGTGGCCGGTACGCTGATCAAAAACAGGCAGGAAATCTCCAGCACTGTTCCGAACACAGCCTCCCCGCCGGCCCGGAAGCAGCAGTTCATAATATAGTTGCAGGTGCGGATGGTTCCGGCTGCAAGATAGATGAGCAGCATATATTTGCCGTAATGCAGCGCCTCGGCACTGAGGCCGAAGAGTCCAAGCAGGGGCTGATTCAGCATCAGACAGACGGACACTATGACGAAGGTGATGGCCGGGCAGAGCATGGAGAAGTATTTCGCATACGTAAATCCCCTGCCGTGGTTCCCGGATCCCACCTCTTTTCCAACCACAACGGTGCTTGCGTCCGCGAGACCTCCGAAAAAGGCGAACACGAAGCCCTCCAACACACGGAATGCGGCCATGGCAGCGATGGCAGGTTCCGATTGGCGGCCGATCACCATGTTGATCAGCATCTGCCCTACGCCGTAAAGTACCTCATTGCAGAGGATGGGAAAGCATTTTTTTAGGTAGGTGCCCACAAAGCCATCGCTCCAGTCAAACATCATGCCAAGCTTTATGGTGATCATTTTCTTATCCCGCATCAGGAAGCAGAGCAGCACGATCACATTGACAATGCCGGAGGCCAGCGTACCTACCGCAGCTCCGGCTGCTCCCATCTTTGGCATGCCCAGACGGCCATAGATCAGAATCCAGTTCAGGACAAAGTTGGTGATCAGGGCGGCGATGGAGCTTATGAGCGGCGCCTTCACCCGTTCCGTGGAGCGCATCAGGAAGCTGATGATCACAGCCAGCACCTGCAGAGGATAGGCGAAGCCTACAATGCGGATGTAGGGGATGGCGAGTTTGATAATATTCTGTTTATCTGTATAGATGCCCAGCAAAAAAGCGGGATTGGTAACCGCAGCAACACCGAACAGCAGGGCGATCCCAAGCATGCATGTCATTGCCAGACCAAAGGTTCGGTTGATGCCTTCTTTATTTCCGGCGCCCCAGTACTGAGAAAAGAACAGCAGGGCGCCGCCTGCAAAACCGAAGTAGCAGGCGAAAAACAGGGAGGAGATCTGGGAACAGATTCCCACCGCAGCCACGGAGAGCTCTCCCTGGCTTCCGATCATGATGGTATCCACCATGCTGGCCGTGGTGGTCAGAAAGTTCTGACAGGCAATGGGCAGCGCAATGGCAAATACCACTTTCAAAAATGCTTTCCAGTCGATTGGATTTCTTTTGTTCATAGTAAAAACCTCACTCGTCATAACCCCATGGGGCGAAAATTCTTTTGCCATTGTAACATAGGCACATGTGATATGCAAGAATATTTAATTGCGTTTTACAACTGCGTGTTTCCCTCGGAAGGCAATACCGATTTTTATGATATGATTGATGCCGAGGGAGAGCAGCTCCGTGTCGTATTTCTTATCTTCAATTTGGTCGAGGGCTTCATCGGCAAGGGAATCTAAGTCCCTGGATTCATCGCTTGTATGCTTAAACTCAAAGATAAAACCGGGGATGGCTCTGCTTTGCGGCATCAGCTGAATATCGAAACGTCCCAGTCCGGATTCCCGGTTGGAACGCACATGGTAGTGGTTGCTCAAGACAGCGCAAAGCCCAAGCATCATACCGTGGTAAAAGCCCTCGTTTGCTCCGTCTAAGGAAGCGATGGAATGCAGCATGAATTCCTCCAGCAACGTCTGTATTTTTTTTGAATCACCCGAAAAGATTGCTTGCTGTATAGAGACAGCGACGCCGCTCTGATGCGTTTTTGCAAGAATTTCTTTCTCATACACGAAGGCAATCTCTTTGTTCGGAATGGCAACCTCACACATGAAATTGCCATCGTTCTGGGGATATACGGTGGAAACCTTCAGATATCCTGCAACCAGCAGGAAGCTGTATATGCTGTGTGGATTGTTCTGTATTTCTGGATAGATAACACTGGTATCTACATAGGTGGTGATGCTTTGTCCACTTAAAAGCTTGTGGAGATTTTCTGTAATTTCAGGTGTGGCGGAGGCGATGATTTCTCCGATAATGTCATTGCTCCCGGTGGATTGCCAGAATGCTTTTGGGAAACAGTGATCGGAAAGGTAGTTGATCACCGACCAGGGATTAAATATTTCAGAATCGCCAAAAAGATACCCGTCATACCAATCACAGACCTCTTCATATTTAGCGTCTGCATCATAGTAATTCAGAATCTTTTTTACCTCGTACTTTGTGAAACCGAAATACTGACTGTATGCATGATCAAGGATGGAATTGATCTTGAGATTGTTCAGTCCGCTGAATATGCTTTCTTTTGCCACACGAAGAATACCAGTCAAAAATCCAAAGGCAAGGTGCGGGTTGTCTTTCAGGCCACCGGAGAAAAAATTCCGCATAAAGTTTATAATGTCAGAATAGAATTGGCAGGAATGTCCTTGCTGGATTGGAGTATCGTATTCGTCAATTATGATGATTGTCTCTTTGTCGTGATGCTTGTGCAGCATCAGGGAGAGCAGCTGCAGGGCCATCTGGTATTCTACTTCGCTTGCCTTGTTGTTCGCAAGACGGGTATACTGCTCTTTTTCATATATGTTAAGCTTGGGACTAGAGGCTAACTCAAAGTGGCGCTGGAACTCCAGCGATATGAGTTTTTTGATTTTTTCGAAGGTTTCTTCCCAGGA
>CABQGZ010000242.1 GCA_902463835.1 uncultured Lachnospiraceae bacterium | reverse complement strand
TCCAGTCCTATGGTTATCTGTGTCTTGACAAGAAAAGAGGCCGTGTTTTTGCGTATGGCGATACAGGCGAAATACTCTTTGTGTTGGGCGGATATGGGGCAGAGGCAGGGAAGTTTACAAAGCCGGCGGCAGTGGATGCATTTTTGGATAAAATATTTGTGCTTGACCAGGATACCGCATCCATCACCGTCTTTCGGCTGACAGATTATGGAAGATTGATCATCGACGCAAGGCAGCAGTATCTGGATGGAAATTATGAGGAGTCCGAGAAAAGCTGGAACGAGGTTCTGCGTTTTCATTCCCAGCTTAGTATCGCGCATATCGGGATCGGGAAGGTCTATTATATGCAGGGCAACTATAAAGAGGCGATGAACTATTTGAAGCTGGGCGGTGATAAGACCACATATTCGGAGGCATACGCCATGTATCAGCAGGAGATTTTGTCCGGTATGTTTGGTTATGTGCTTGCAGCCGCTGCAGTCGCTGTGCTGCTGCTGTTTGTCTGGTATTACTACCGGAAGAAGCATCCAAAACAAAAGCGGGAAAGGCGCCTGCCGGAGTGGGCAGCGGGACTGAAATATTCCTTTTACATCATGCTGCATCCCTTTGACGGATTCTGGGATATGACCCATGAAAAACGCGGGAATATGGCTTCGGCGTTCATTATCTATGGCGCATGGGTTCTGGTTTGGATCCTGGATAAGGGGATCACAGGATTTTTGTTTCAGCCATTGGGCAGTGAATTCAGACTGTTTGAGGTTCTTGGAATCTCCTTCCTGCCGGTGCTGCTGTGGTGCGTCTGCAACTGGGCGGTATCCACCCTGCTGGATGGGGACGGAAAGCCGTCCGCCATTGTGATGTCAACGGCGTACGCGCTGGTACCGTATATGATATTCAAGTTTTTTACAGTCCTCCTGTCCAATGTGCTTACCCTTGACCAGAGCATGGTGCTGACCGTGATGATGGCGTTTGGCACAGTGTGGTGCGCAATCCTTCTGGTATCGTCGGTGATCACGGTACATAACTATACGCTGAGCCGTTCGGTGGGCGTGATCCTGTTGATCCTGGCAGCAATGGCTATCGTCATTTTTCTGGCGATCATGCTGCTGAACCTTGTGGATCAGATGAGATTCTTTCTGTTGAATCTTTATCAGGAAATTGTGATTAATATGTGAGGTGGCAGGGATGAATAAGCGAAAAGTGTATAAAAAGTTTATAATAGTCGGTTGTCTGTGTATTGTGGCTGCGATCCTTGCACTGGCCATAAATCTCATTTCCATATCCATACCAGCAAGTGTGAAAGGGTCTCTCTTTGGCAGCTGTGAGAAGATAGATTCCATGGAGGGAGAGCTTCGGGAGGACGGACGAGCGCCGGAAGGGATGAAACTGGTAACCGAAAACGATGAGTTGGCCATGTTTTTCAATGATACAACCTCAGAGCTGGCGCTGCTGGATAAGACCTCACAGGAATGGTGGTACACGAATCCGGCGGATGCGGATCAAGACTCCTCCGATTCCGCCAGTGTGATAGCGAAGATGAAATCCATCCTGCAGGTCAAATATTACAGTCAGGACGATAATGTCGGCATATTGAATTCCTGGCATGACTGTGTGGAAAGCGGAACCCTTGCTTACGAATTTATACCGGGCGGCATCCGCATGGTCTTTGAGATCGGGAAGGAGAAGGTCACAAGAGAGATGCTTCCGGCCGTTGTCCAAAAAGATAAGTTCGAGGAACAGATCCTGTCGAAGGTATCCGAGGAGGAGAGGAAGCTGCTGGAGGCGTATTATCGTCTTCAAAAGCTGAGTGAAGTAAAAAGTCCAGTGGTAGCCAATAAATACCGCGAGTTGTATACCACCATCGATGAAGACGCGGAATATTATTTTCTGGATCTCTACACGCCGGAATATCAACTGGAACCGTTTTACCGTGTACTGTATGAATCGGCAGGATATTCAGTCAGCCACATCGAAGCGGATCATGCAGAGGTGGGATATCACGTTGCTGTGGATTCCTTTATCCGTTTTGGGA
The DNA here is from genome assembly GCA_902463835.1 of uncultured Lachnospiraceae bacterium. Taxonomy (GTDB): domain Bacteria; phylum Bacillota; class Clostridia; order Lachnospirales; family Lachnospiraceae; genus 14-2. Next base: position 3,738 of record CABQGZ010000242.1, on the reverse strand, counting down.
TTCCGGTGGAGTTCACGTTAGAGGGCGATTCGCTGCATGTTTCCATTCCAGCGTCGGAAATTACAGCGCCGGGAGGCTGCAGGCTGGCGGAGCTGTCATTGTTGCCGTATTTTGGATGCGCAGGACTGGATGCGGAAGGATATCTGTTTGTGCCGGACGGGTCCGGTGCATTGATCGGCTTTAATAACAACAAGAAGAGTGTATATTCCTATCTTCTCCCGGTGTACGGTGAGGATAGCGGGATTGAACAGTCGGAGGTCAGTTTTTCCACTGCCAAGGCAAATATCCCGGTCTTCGGGATCGCATACAAGGATCAGAAATCTATGCTTGCCGTTATCGAGCAGGGGGACAGCCATGGGGTGATCGAAGCGGAAGTATCCGGAATGGAAGGTGACCAGAACAGGGTGGGGGCGCGTTTTGAGCTTACGCCCATGACGGTGGAGTCCTTTTCTGATAAGCAGGTCAAGGTAGAGACCAATATGTACCAGGAGGAGCCTTACCGCGGGCGGATCTCCATAAAATATCTGTTTGCAGGAAAAGATAAGGCAGATTATTCAGGACTTGCCTGCATGTACCGGGACTATCTGCAGGAGACGGGAGTCCTGAAGGAGCAGGGGAAGGACGCGGCACAGTTCCAGGTAAAGCTGACTTCCAGGATCGTAAAGGAGACCTCCTTACTGGGAATCCCCTACAAGACGGCCCAGACGGTCACCTCCTTTACGGAGGCAGGCGAGATCATAAACCGGTTAAAGCAGGCGGGCGTTGGGGACATGAATGTGGGCATATCGTCCTGGTTTGGCGGCGGGCTCCGGAATGCCCCTGTTACCGGGAGCGTAAGCATCGCTTCCGGTATGGGCGGGAAAAAGGCCTTTGCCCGGCTGATAAGTGAGATGGAAGGGTATGGAGAAATAGCTCTTGGCGCGGATCTTCTGAAGGTCTATGAAGGCTGGCCGCATTTTAATCAGTATCTGAACGCCGCGCGGTTTCTGAACAACTCGCTGGCGGTGGGTTATAGCTTTAATCCAGCCACTTTAAGGGAGAATAAGCGCAGGGATGCTTACTATTATCTAAGCTCCCGCTATTTTGAAGGTGTTCTTAAGGAGTATACATCTTCTGTTAACAGATATGGCGTCTCAAAGCTATGGTTGACGGATGCAGGAACGGTGTTGGCTTCTGATTTTGGTTCTTCCGGCGCCATTGATCGGGAGGTGTCCAAGGAGCTTATCGTGGAGGCAGTATCGGAGGCTGCCAAAACCAATGGAATTACGGCGAGTGATCCAAACCAGTATCTGTGGAGGTATCTTGATGCTATCGTTGATCTGCCGCTGCATTCTTCGGAGCATACCATCATAGATGAAAGCGTTCCTTTCCTGCAGATGGTTCTTTCAGGACATCTCAATTATGCGTCAAAAGCCTTTAACAGAAGCGGAAGCGCAGATGGATATTTCCTGAAAGCGGCAGAGACCGGCGGCGATATTTATTACGAGTGGATCTATGAGTCCGACGTTGTGGTGAGCGGCCTTAAGGGGATTGATACGGAGGAGGTTTACTCCATGTGCTATGAGAACTGGATCGATCTGGCGGCGGAGCAATATACGCGGATGAAAAGGGAGCTGTCCTGTGTGGCGGGGAAAGAGATCACTCATCATTCTATGCTGGAAGAAGGTGTTTCCGAAACGCGGTATGGCAGTATCTCTGTAATTGTAAATTATAACGAGTATGACGTTACCGTAGATGGAGAAATTGTTGGTGCACGTGACTTTAAAGTGCGAAGGTGAGGATATGATGAAAATAAAATCAAAAAAAAGGTCGCTTACGTCAAAAAGAGAGCGGGCAGGGTGGCTGTTTATACTGCCCTTTGTCCTGGGATTGCTTCTTATATTTTTGCCCAGTGTGATCAAGACCATCGCGTACAGCTTCAACCGGATTATTCTTCAGCCAGGCGGTTATAAGCTGGAATTTCGGGGGCTTGCGTATTATAAAAACGCGCTGTTTGTACACAGTACCTATAACCGGACGTTAGTGGAAACTGTGATGAATATGGCGTTGAATGTGCCGCTGGTGCTGATTTTCAGCTTCTTTATGGCGACGCTGTTGAACACAAAGTTCCGTGGAAGAGGATTGATGCAGCTGATCGTATTTTTACCGGTCATTACATCCTCCGGGGTTCTGGCAGCGTTGAATGCTGCAAATGTAACGGACGGATTGTTGACGGCAGCATCTTCCAGCGATATGGCCGGGATGCAGATGTCCTCCACCTGGGTGCTGGATGCCCTGGGGCTGTCCGGTTCGGTGGCAGCGTACTTTTCAACCGCACTCTCAAAGCTGTATGAGATTATCACATCCAGCGGTATACAGATTCTGATATTTTTGGCGGCATTAAAGTCCATACCGGATTCGGTGTATGAGGCGGCAAAAATGGAGGGTGCGACCGGGTGGGAGTCCTTCTGGAAGGTCACTTTCCCCATGGTTTCCCCTTATATTCTGACCAATGTGGTGTATTCCATCGTCAACTCGTTATCGTCCAATACAAGCTCGGTTTTGAAGCTCGTTTTGGAGACGGCCAGAACAGGGAATATCGATCTTTCCTTAAGTTCCGCAATGGCCCTGATGTTCTGTCTGGTGGAGCTGGCGGTTTTAGCAGTCATGGCATTTATCGTGTCGAGAGTTGTATTTTATTACGATTAGAGAAAGGGGGAAGAAAGATGATGTGTGGACGATTACAAAAAGGAAGGAGGAAGAGAAGGGATGAATGCGAAAAAGATGATTCAGTTTGGTAAAAAGACAGGGCGTTTTTGTTATAAGCTGGTGCGTTTTGTCATGCTGTGCGGGATCGCCTATTATATCCTGTATCCGATTCTGGAAAAATGCCTGAGCGCATTTATGTCTGTGGGAGATTTGTACGACAAAAGCGTAGGAATCCTGCCAAGACATTGGACTGTGGAAAATATTTCGATGGTAATGAAAAATATTAAATTTTCCAAGGTTGCGCTTAATTCGTTGTTTATCTGCATCATCACCGTTGTAACACAGGTGATCTCGTGTACGCTGGTGGGATACGGATTCGCAAGATTTGAGTTTCGTGGCAAAAAGATATTATTTGCGGCAGTGATTTTGGTATTGGTGGTTCCGGCGGAGGTGATCATCACACCCATGTATCTGAATTATCGGTATTTTGATGTGCTGGGTATTTTCAAGCTGATTACAGGGAAACCGTTAAATCTGTTGAACAGCGTGTGGCCCTTCGTTCTGGGAGGTCTTACCTGTATGGGGCTGAAATGTGGATTGTACATCTATCTGCTGAGGCAGTTTTATCGGGGGGTTCCAAAGGAATTGGAGGAGGCGGCCACCGTTGACGGCGCAGGTTATCTCACCACCTTTGTACGTGTCATGCTGCCGATTGGACGGCCCATGATCTTTGTGGTGGCAATCTTTTCCCTGGTCTGGCAGTGGACGGATGCATTTTATCCAAGCTGGTTTTACAGTTCGGAGTCGGTTCTGGCGGTGGAAGTGGCGAACCTTCCGGAGAATCTGGAGATTGCCCAGAAGCTTGTAGGAATGGCGAATCTGGATCCCAAGCTTACATCCATGATGAATGGAGTTGGAACACTGATCCTGATCGTACCGTTGATCCTTGTATATGTGCTTACAAATAAAAATCTTGTGGGCGGTGTGGAACGAAGCGGTATTGTGGGATAACGGTTATCTGTAAGGTTGAATAAAACTTATTTAAGGAGG
>CABQGZ010000241.1 GCA_902463835.1 uncultured Lachnospiraceae bacterium | reverse complement strand
TACGCAAATGTAGAAGAAGCACTGGTGAACTTAACTGATAAGAAAAGAGCTGAGAGAAAAAAACATATTTTAGATTTGATGGATGCCGTACACATGGATTATAGGCTTTTGGAAACTCCTGTCCGTCAGCTTTCGGGCGGCGAACAGAGGCGTCTCTCTTTGCTTCGGGCGATTGCCGTGGAACCTGATTACTTAATCATGGATGAAGTGACCAGCGGGCTTGACCTGATTTCGGCGGATGCCGTACTTACTTTAGTAGAGAACTTTGTGAAGCTATCCGGCAGCTCCTGCATTTTCATTACGCATAGCAGAAAGGACGCAATGCGTATTGCAAATCGGATTATCATCATGCGGGAGGGACGGATCGCCGAGCAAGGCTATCTAATAGATCAATTATCAAACCAGAAAGGACAAGGATAACATGAAACAGATTTACAAGAAACTTCTCGCCGCTGCATTGGGCGTGAGTATGCTTCTGTCTATGGTCGGCTGTGGTCAGAATGATACCTCCGATCAGACGCAGACTGGCGGTGAAAACGAAGCGAAGGTACTGACGATCGTCACGGCTAAGGAATTGGACAGCCTTACGACACTGACCATGAACAAGGAAAACAATATTGCCTGTGGCCTGGTCTATGAGACTTTAGTCGCCTATGAGGACGGGGAAATTGTTCCCGAACTGGCCGAGGAATGGGGATGGGATGAGACAAATACTGTCCTTACCTTTAAGCTCCGTCAGGATGTTGCTTTTACAGATGGAGCCGCTTTTAATGCGGAAAGCGTAAAGGAAATTCTGGACTTTGACCGTTCCAACCCTAATTTTAGCGGTATCAAGGGCATTTACAACATTGAAAGCGTAGAGGTTGTTGACGAATACACGGTGGCCGTTCATTATGCTGCCCCTTGCTTCTCTTATATCAATGACTTCTGCTTCCAGAATGTTGCTGGTATGATGTCCCCGAATGTGTTTGAAGCTGAAAACTTCCAGACATTCACAGATGTTGTCGGCACTGGTCCATACATCCGCGAAGAAATGATTTCCGGTGACTGCACCCGTTTTGTCAGAAATGAAAACTATTGGGGCGAAGCTCCTTACTATGATGAAGTTGTCATAAAGTATATCCCGGAGGCATCTTCCAGACTTCAGGCATTACAGACTGGTGAGGTTGACCTGATTTACGGTGCTGACCTTCTCAGCTATGATGACTATAATCAGGCTCTTTCTCTGGATGGGATCGAGGGCGCAATCAATGATGGAAATACCCTGACCCGGAACCTGGTTCTGAATGCGTCCAGCGAAATTTTGAGCGATCTTAAGGTTCGCCAGGCGATTGCATACGCTGTCAATAAGGAAGAAATCACCAAGGGCCTGACCTATGGATACGAAACTCCGGCCACCAGCCTGTTTGCACCCGGAGCGCCCTACACAGACATTACTTATAACAGCACATGGAGCTATGATCTGGATAAAGCAAATGCACTTCTGGATGAAGCTGGATGGGTGATGAATGAAAGCACTGGTATCCGTGAAAAAGATGGACAGCAGCTTTCCCTGAATTACACCTATTGGACTGATCTTTCTCTTGCACAGGACATGGCTCTTGCGATTAAGACCCAGCTTGCAGAGGTTGGTATTGATGTAACTACTACCGGTCAGGATCAGATGACATGGTGGACTGAAGGTGTTGCCGGTAATTATGACATTACAACCTGGAATACAGAAGGGTCCTATACGGAACCGCACAAGTTCCTGCAGGAATCTCTTGGCGCCGATCCTCATGCTATTTCTCTGCAGGCACTTGATGATTTCCAGAGCTATTCGGATGCAGTCGATGCGTTTTCCACCTCTGCTGATCCCGAAGTGGTTCAGGATGCGATTGCTACTGCACTGAATATTTCCAATGACAATGTGATTGACCTTCCAATCTCCTATTCTAAGGATATGGTTGTATATAATTCCTCAAAAATCGCCGGATATACTTTCTCCAGCGTGCCACAGTTCTTTGAGATCGATAACGTACAGCCTGCGGAATAAATATAATCCAATGTCTAAATGGAGGGTTTAACGCCCTATCAGAGTGGCAGAAAATAGCCGAATAGATATAATAGAGGTTGGTTAGAAGTGTTTAACCAACCTCTATTTTTATGAAAAGGAGCGTATGTGAAATGGACAAGAAAGATAATCCCATGTCCAGACTGATGGAACTTGCCGCTCCATATAAGGGTGAATATGTTCTTTCAGTGATTTTGGCAATCCTGGGTGTTGCCGCCGGATTGCTGCCGTTTTTTGCAGTTTCAAAAATTGTGATTCTCTTGATGGATGGAGAGACATCTGTGTCCGTCTATATGGAGTGGTGTCTGATTGCGGGAATTGGTTTCCTTGGGAAAGTATGCTTTGCAAATTTCTCTACTTTAGTTTCCCATACGGCCACTTTCGCAACTCTGGCGGAGATCCGCCTGAAACTAGCAGATAAACTTACCAGGGTTCCGATGGGCTATATGATTAACACCCCATCGGGAGAATTAAAAAATGTCTTGGTAGATCGTGTGGAGGGAATGGAAACGACCCTTGCGCATTTAGTACCGGAGCTGACAGCGAATCTCTGTATTCCGATTTGTATTCTGATTTACCTACTGTTTTTGGATTGGAGAATGGCGCTGGCTGCATTGATTACCCTGCCGATTGGTATGTTGTGCTATAAGGGAATGGCAAATGGATATGAAGAAAAATTCCAGGGTCTTATTATGCGCGTGCGTAAAATGACCAGCACTGTGGTTGAGTATATCGGCGGAATAGAAGTCATTAAGGCGTTTAATCAGTCTGCTAATTCTTACCAGAAATATTCAGATGCCGTTGAAGATAATGCGGCCTATGCTGTGAACTGGATGAAAAGCGTGCAGCTTTACAAATCCATGCTTGTTACAATCTGGCCCAGTGTGTTAGTGTGTGTTCTTCCTATTGGCTGTGTCCTGTACCGGAACGGGAGCCTGAGCGTTCCGGCATTTGTTACCTGTATCGTGCTGTCATTGGGTATTATCACACCAATTTTAAATGCCATGAACTTTACGGACAGCATTTCTCAAATGAAATCAGTAGTCGGGGAATTGTGCGCCGTATTGGATGAAAAAGAACTGGATCGCCCGGAAACGCCGGTGTCTATTCATTCTTCCAATATTGTGTTAGAAAACGTCAGCTTTTCGTATGAAAGCGAAAAGCCGTTGCTAAAAAATATCAACCTTTCTATTCCAGAAAACAGCATTACCGCTTTTGTCGGTCCCAGTGGCGGCGGCAAGTCTACCATTACGAAGCTGATTGCGGGATTTTGGGATGTAACAAACGGAACTGTCAAGTTAGACGGAACAGATATTCGCAAAATTCCGTTGTCACAGCTTATGGATAACATCGCTTATATTTCACAGGACAACTATCTTTTTGACGAAACTGTTTTAGAAAATATCCGTATGGGAAAACCATCCGCAACGGATGAAGAAGTATATCAGGCTGCCAGAGATTGTGGCTGCTATGATTTCATTCTGAATCTGGAAAATGGATTCCATACAGTTGTCGGAGGTGCAGGAGGTCACTTGTCGGGCGGTGAGCGCCAGAGAATTGCGATTGCCCGCGCTGTACTGAAAAATGCGCCGATTGTTATTCTTGACGAGGCAACCGCTTACATTGACGCCGAGAATGAAGCCTTAATTCAAGAGGCAATGGCAAAAGTGATTGCCGGGAAAACCGTTCTGATGATTGCGCACCGTCTTTCTACGATTACCGATGCAGATAAAATTGTTGTCATAAAAGATGGGCAGATTATTGACGAAGGAACACATGAAAACTTATTGACTTCCTGTACGCTCTATCAGGAAATGTGGAAAGCGCACATGGACACAAAAGATGTGGCGTAGGAGGTGCGAAGATGATAAAGACATTAAGCAAGATTTATCAGTTTTCAGGGAAAATGCAGGGGACAATGAAAAAAGCTATCCTTTTTTCTGTCCTGCACTCCCTTTTTGATATGATGTCCTTTGGAGCATTAGCCATGGTTTTTTCGGGTTTAACAGACGGTTTTACTACGTCTATGATCTGGATGATATTTGGAATCACCCTGGCAAGTATGCTGCTTAAAATTTATTGCAGCTACATTTCAGATTTCGGCAAGGTGCAAATTGGATATTTTATGTGCGCGGAGAAACGGATTCATATTGGAGATCGCATGAAATATATGCCGATGGGGTATTTCAACGATCACAATTTGGGGAATTTGACTTCTGTCGTCACTACGACTATGGGCGATATTGAAAATAATGCGTCCATGGTGCTAACCAACATATTAGGCGGCTATATCCATGCAGCGATTATTACTATTGTTATGCTCTGTATCGACTGGCGGATCGGACTGACGATTTTGTGCGGGATTCTGCTTTTTACATGGTGCATCGGCCGGTTACAGAAAAAATCGGAAACGGTTTCGCCACAAAGACAGCAGGCCCAGGAGGCCCTCGTTTCTAATGTGCTGGAATACGTTCAAGGGATGCTGATTGTAAAATCCTTTAATCTCGGTCAAAATTCCAATAGCAAAATGAGACAGGCAATTCTGGACAGCAAGGATAAAAATCTGAAATTAGAGCGTACATTCGTCCCTTACAATATGCTGCAACAAATCATTCTCTACGGAACAAGTATTCTTGTTATAGTGGAGGGGTTGTACTTTTACCTGAATGGAACGATGGCGCTTTCCATTTGCCTGCTTATGACAGTAGCATCATTTATGCTCTTTAGTCAGCTTCAGTCGGCGGGGAATACTTCCTCTCTCCTGCGGTTACTGGATGTTTCGATTGACAAGGTAAACGAAATTGATAACACGCCCGTTATGGACGAACATGGTAAACCTATCAATCCCCCAAATTATAATATTGTTTTTGATGATGTTTCTTTTTCCTATGGAGAACACAAGATTCTGGATCATGTGAGCCTCTCTATTCCCGAAAAAACCGTAACGGCTATTGTTGGTCCGTCCGGTGCCGGAAAAAGTACGCTTTGTAACCTAATCGCTCGATTCTGGGATGTTGACGATGGAAAAATTACAATCGGCGGTATAGATGTTCGAGATTACACACTGGACAGTCTGCTCACCAATATCAGTGAGGTATTCCAGAAGGTATATCTTTTTGCTGATACCATAGAAAATAATATCAAATTCGGCAATCCAGCGGCTTCCCATAACGAAGTTGTAAAAGCAGCTCAAAAGGCGTGCTGCCATGATTTTATTATGAGTCTGCCTGATGGCTACGACACCGTTATTGGTGAGGGAGGCGCTACATTGTCCGGCGGTGAAAAACAACGGATTTCGATTGCCAGAGCAATCTTGAAAGACGCTCCTATCATCATTTTAGACGAAGCTACATCAAGTGTTGATCCAGAGAATGAAAATCTTCTGATGGGCGCTATTTCAGAGCTGACGAAGAATAAAACGGTTATTATGATAGCTCATCGGCTAAAAACAGTCAGAAACGCAGATCAAATTTTCGTGTTGTCTGGTGGTCACATTGTTCAGACAGGCAAACATGAGGATTTGATAAGGCAGCCTGGTATTTATGCAGATTTCATTGGTATTCGCAAGAAAGCGATTGGATGGAAACTAAAATAGCCGTGGGAAGGAGGAGGCAATGAAACTATATGCGTCAGGCGAGGATTACTTAGAGGCCGTGTTGGTTCTTCAAAGGAAACAGGGCATGGTCCGCTCCATTGACCTTGCCCGGCACATGGGCTTTAGCAAACCGAGTA
>CABQGZ010000240.1 GCA_902463835.1 uncultured Lachnospiraceae bacterium | reverse complement strand
CCGCAGCTGATGAAGATAAAATCCTCGTCCTGGGTAGGCACCGAAACTACCGCGCTCTGGGTGTCGTGTCCCGTGATAGCGATGACCTTGGCTGGCTCCACGCCCAGCTCCTCGCAGATCTCCTGCTTCAGATCTCCCACCACCGTTCCGCTCGGTATGATATCCGGCAGAAGCTTCCGCGGTATGCCCAGCGCTGTCAGTATCTCGTCTGACCATTGCCTGGTTCCGGCATCCAGAAGCTGTGTAGTCGCTGCCATGGTATACTCCGCCTTCTTCTCCCCGGTCAGAAAATAGTTGAACAGATCCGGCAGCAGAAGCAGCTGATCCGCCCGTTCCAGCAGCCACGGTCTCTTTTTTACCAGGGCGTACAGCTGGAAAATGGTGTTGAAATTCTCAAACTGGACACCGGTCAGCTGGTACAGCCTCTCTCTTGGAATTGCCTCAAATACCGCTTCCTGCATGCCCAGTGTCCGGTCATCCCGATAGTGTACCGCGCTTTCCAGCAGCATGCCGTGCTCATCCAGAAGTCCGAAATCCACACCCCAGGTATCGATTCCGATGCTCTCGAAGCCGCCTTTCTGCTTTGCCTTCAGGATTCCCTGCTTAATCTCGTAAAAATGACGCAAGGTGTCCCAGTACATGGTTCCATTCAAAGTAACCGGGTCGTTGGAAAAGCGATGTATCTCTTCCATATGGATCCTGCCATCCCGAAGTTCTCCCAGAATGGCTCTGCCGCTTCCTCCACCGAAGTCGAAAGCCAAAACACGTCCTTTTTGATTGCTCACTCTATCCCTCCTTTTATAGCGAAACGGTTCGCTTTTGTTGTATACTGTGATTATACTACGATTTTCATGGAACGTCAATATAGCAATGATGATTTTTGGCGAAACGGTTCGCTTTATGGGAGGGTGCGACTATGGGACGCCAAGGGAAAAGGGTATGCCCATATCAGACACGCTTTCGCTCCGTGCACAGACGTAACGGACACTAACCTCGCAGGCCCGTTCCTGGCCCGCTCGCTAAGTGCCGACGTCTTGCAAGGGTCTGAGTATGGGCATACCCTTTTTCCTTGGCTGTTTTACCGACAATCCTATAAAAATCTTTTTCCGCTTTCGTCGTTCATTATCAATCGCCCTTAATTGCGGGAGGTTCTCCTCTTACGCCAGAAAATCATAGCAGCAACTGCTCCGCACAGAGCCAGGATACCTATTCCAGTCCAGAGGGCGGGGTTGAAATCATCGCCTGTCTGCGGCATACCCGGCTTATTTGACTCCTCGGGCTTATTTGGTTCTTCCGGCTTGTCTGGTTCTTCCGGCTTGTCCGGTTCTTCCGGGAGATCTGGGCGGTTGTTCCACACAGGATTGGCGCCCTTGGCATATTCCAGATAGTTCATGTTATGGTTGATCTTCAGCCAGGTGGTATAGGTTGAATCATTGCTGCCAACGCTGGCAAAATCGATCAGTCGAACCGGAACATCTCCTACTGTGAGCATATCGAAGACCAGCCAGCAGCCATAGGCACTGCCGTCGCCAACCTTAACCTTTTCAATATCCGTAGTCTGCAGTGTGATATCAGCAGAAGGCACAATCGTATGATTTGTATCAAGTGCCATCAGGATAGGTCCATAATAGATTGCACTCTGACCGTCAAAGCTATCCTCGCCCAGCCAATAATGTACAGTCATTTCCATGCCAAGTTCAATGATATCTCCATTTTTCCAGGTTCGCGCAATGGTAAAATACCTGCCGGCTTTGACTCCGGACTGCTTCTCACCGTTGACCGTCACAGTGTTGGTCTTTGACCACACCGGGATACGCAGATAAAAGTCAAAAGCTTCGTCTTTTTTCATACCGTCAAGGGTGATCTTCACCGCTCCATCGCGGGGGTAGACCGTATCCTGTTTCAGCGTGATATCCTGACCGCCGGGTGTTTTTGTCTGTGCGGCGGATGGACCGTAGTAGTTGAGATAAAGCGCCTTTGTGTCGCTGAGCACCGCCCACTGGGACAGCTCATTGAGTCCACGTGCCGCATTGGCCTGACAACAGTTGAAGTCGGGTGAACCGCTGTTGTACTGGAAAGCACACGATACCTGTGAACGCTCCAGACTGCCGTTCATCGGCGTATTGTAGGTCACCTCACGATGATTTTCCATCAGCGCGCCCAGCATACCGTTGAAGAAGGACATCTCCAGTTCGTCGGCAACCTGGGAATTTTTCGACAGCTGCAGATATTCTGTCGACAGCCCCATCCATGCAATGGTGCAGCAGGTCTCGATAGCTCCCGTGTCAAAGGGATTTCCCTTAGCCTCCTCCCCGCTGGTGAAACCACCGGTATTGTGCCGGTCTGTCTTGGTAATGCTCCACCAAATGTTTTCCAGTGCGTCATAGTAGACCCTCTCACCCGTAATCTCGTACAGATTTCCCAGCGTCATGAGCGTGTGCAGCGCTTCCCAACGAGGCAGTGAGGACTGGTAATAATCTCTGCCATTCAAAGCATCGTTCATCCAGTTGCCCGACTTTGGCCAATCCTCCAACACAATCTGTTTCGCTGTGTTGAGGTATCGAACATCGCCGGTCTGCTGGTACATCAGCGCGAATGCATGACTGATTGCCAGGTTCATGGTCTGATTGCCAGTTGAATGGAAGGTTTTTCCACTGCCCACAATATCGTCATATACATAGTTGATTGCTCTCACAGCTACATTGATGGCATCCTCGTTTCCGGTGAGCTGATACCATCTGAGCAATCCGTACACCGCATGATAGTGTCCCCATACGTCCCAGTTGCTGCCGTTGCCGCCCATGCGGGCGCTTCCACTGTAAATCCCCAGATAGCCATCCTCGCCCTGTGCATTCTTCAAGTGTGTGACAAGGTCATTTCCCGTTTTCAAAAGCTTTTCGTCCGGATTCAGCTGATAAGCATAGGCCATACCAGTCAAAAGCTTGCCGGGGAATTCATCATACCATGCCACCAGTGCTCCATCATACTTGGTGTGTTCACTGGTCATCACTCCCTGAACACCCCAGGATTCTTTATAGGTATCCGACGAGCCCGGCACTGCCACGGGCAGCGCACCGCCATTCACCGCGCCAGAGAAGCCGAAGCCGTCCAGATAAATACTTTTGCCAAGGCTGGAGGCAGTACCTTCCACACAAAGCTGAAGCTGGTGAACATCCAGCAGATCGATCTTGCGGTTGCCTCCATCCTCGCCCCAATAAAGTTCCATGGAAGACAAAGGTACACGCACCCATCCCACAAAACCAGCGGGCACAACCACACGTCCCCTGTTGCCGCCAGGATTGGTCTTCGACTCTGTAATCTCCACCGTCTGCCAATCGCCTCCAGTCTTGGCGATCCACACACTACTTCCAATCTTCAAGCCGTAGGACTCACGCTGACCGCCTTCATCACTCTCCTCAAAGGCAAACCCCAATGGCACGTCATGGATACCATATTCGCTTGCGTCTATATAGATCCACCAGTCACGGCCGCCTTCCACTCTCGTTACAGCTGTGCCATCCCCGGTGAAACGAACATCCACGTCTCGAAAGCTATCACTATTCTTAGCATGCCGGATGGCCAACGCCTTGCTGCCTTCCACCCCTTTGCCCTCTGCCGCTGTGTATTCCATGATACCGTTTGTAACCATGCCATAGGCATCCGCAATCAGACTCTTCATGCTGGCCAAGCCAGCGCCGCTGTTGGCGTCAGCGATCTGTTTAATGATGTTCGGATTCTTCTCGAGCGCTTCATACAGCCAGCTCTCCATGTTTTCCTGAAGATTTTTGCCCACATAGCCTTCCAGCCCAAGATCCTTCAGAAGGCTCTGCGCCCGTGTGCCGTCTGGCTCGGGGAGCTTCACTTCCGCCGGCTTACCGGGCTTGATCGGCTGGGTAGGCTTGATATCAGGCGTATTATCCCCATCAGGATTCCTCTCATCGCGTACTGTCACCGCGATCGTCAGGTACTCATAACCAAAGTTCTCATTTGTAACGCGCACCGTAAAGGTATCCTCACCGGAAAAACCCTTATCCGGAATGTACAGCGCCATGCCGCTTGTCTGGCTCACATAGGCAGTTCCATGCACCGACTGAGTGCTGATGGTGTAGCGCAGATACTGACTGCTTTCATCCACGGCAGAACAGTCGATCATGGGCGTGCAGGTATCTTTATAGGTGGTCACAGACGGATCAGCCAGAATAGCATCATTGAATACCGGCTTTTCTGCAAAAGATGTCTCCCTGAGAACTGCCACATTGTCAAGATAGAGCGTATTCCCCGTGGAGCTGGACTCTACATAGAAGCCTACGCCCTGAACACTGCTCAGATCCATCCTGCCGGAACCGTCCCGCACAAAGGTATCGCTGTCCAGTGACACACGCACCCAGCCGGTATAACCGGCATCCAGCACAACATGTCCCCAGCTGTTGAGCTTTTTCACAGCCCAGCCGCTGTCGTTCTGTACATAGTAGGTACCGGTATTGCAGCTCCCCCGATTGGTACGCCAGCGCACCCCGTTGGCATCATAGAATTCCACATCCAGCAAGGTGCTGCCGCTGCCCCAGCTGCTTAAGTCCACCCAGTACCAAATCTCCTGCGCACCCGTCCAGTCCTTCACCGCATTTTCAACCTTGTCCAGGTTCAGGAAGAAGGCATCCTTCCAGTCCGCCGTCACATTGCTCCACGCAAGCGCACGGCTGCGGCCCATGCCCTTGCCATTCACAGCGTTGACATGGAAGCTTTTTCCTACCGTTCCATGGGGATACGACACATTGGCGGCGTCCTCTGGCTCACCAAAATTCACACCCACTGGCAGCTTCTCCATATCCAGTACTACAGCGAGCGAATCGGGAAGTTCTACTTCACTCCCCCCGCTTTCCTCTCCTTCAAGCAAAAAGTTATCCATATAAGCCACCTCATTCTCGGCACCGCCGATCAGCAGCAGTGCCACACGATTGATATTTTCCAATGTCAGTCGACCATCGCCGCCCCAGCTGACCCACATATTTGTATCGCCCCAGGAATAGCCCCACATGGCCGGATCCAGCGCTACGCGCACCCACCCCTTAAAACCGGCCGGTATGCGGAAGGTATCGCCCAGGGATGGATTCTCCGTCCACTCCATGGCGCCGTCGCCGCGCAGATAAGTCATCGCTGCCGCCGTGGGCGAATACTGTTCGCCGTTGGAATAACCGTTCTCCTGAGTCAGATCTCCGTCATGAATACGCACGCCAAGCTGCGATTCCGCCTTGACCTTTGACGCATCCAGGTAAAAGCTCATATATTCCGCCCCGCTCCAGTCGGTACCCGCCGGCGTCTGCGCCGCTGCCAGGTGCAGACGATTGTTGCTGTGGCCCACAGTGCTGTTGAAGGTCCACTGCAGCGCATTTCCCGTCATTTCCCCCTGGCCTGTCACCCTTTTGACGACCGCCGTATACTCACCGGCATACTGATACTCCACACCGGCATACCTGCCAGCGAGATAAGAGCTCGGCGTGTATTCATTGTTCACCACCGGAGTTGTCAGTTCCGTCCCGGCTCCTACCTCATCAAAATTCCACAAGTTTCGCTCACCGGTCACCTCTGTACCGACACCGCCTGCCCTGCTTGTTGTCGTGCACAGCGAAAACAGCATCGCCAAACAAAACAAGACACTCAGTCCTCGTTTCAGTTTCATCCTATTTCCTCCTTCTTCTCCTAAACTTATTATGTTAAATTGGTGATAATTTCAATATATATTATTTCATGTGCACTTTCAAGAAAGCAGGAATAAGCTCAAAAGAATTT
>CABQGZ010000239.1 GCA_902463835.1 uncultured Lachnospiraceae bacterium | reverse complement strand
GTTGTAATTTTGTGGGAATTACTTTAAGATAGAAGGTAGGAAACTATGTTTACAAAAAGGAGCGGCCATGGAATTTCGACCCTGCATTGATATCCATAACGGAAAAGTGAAGCAGATTGTAGGCGCAAGCCTGAAGGATGATGGGGACACTGCCCAGGAAAATTTTGTATCCCCTGTGGATGCGGCCTTCTATGCCGGCCTCTACCGGAAGGACAACATAAAAGGCGGCCATATCATCCTGTTAAACCATTGTGGATCCGATTACTATGAAGCTACCAGGGCACAGGCGCTGGAAGCACTGAACGCATATCCGGGCGGCCTGCAGGTAGGCGGTGGGATTACGCCGGAGAACGCACGGGAATTTCTGGAGGCGGGAGCCAGTCATGTGATCGTGACCTCCTATGTATTCCGAGAGGGGAAGGTGGATTACGGGCGTCTGGAGGAAATGCGGCAGACAGTGGGAAGAGAGCATCTGGTGCTGGATCTGAGCTGCAGGCAGAAGGACGGTCTGTATTATGTAGTGACAGACCGATGGCAGAAGTTTACGGATGAGGTGGTGGATATTTCGCTGCTGGAGCGACTGCGGGAGTATGCGGATGAATTTCTGGTGCATGCAGTGGACGTGGAGGGCAGGGTTTCCGGAGTGGAAAGGGAGTTGGCACAGCTTCTGGGCAGTTGGGCGAAGCTTCCGATTACTTATGCGGGAGGCGTTGCGAGTTTTGCGGATCTGAGAGAATTGAAAGCGCTGGGCAGGAACCATGTGAACGTAACGATCGGAAGCGCACTGGATTTATTTGGCGGAAGTATGGAATATCGGAAAGTGTTAGAGTTTATGCGAGATGCAAAGTAGAGCTGCTTGGGCACATGGAATCCCTTCGGGAAACATGTAATCGAAAAGCGATATATAATAAGGAGTGGTTGTAATGAGCAAATACACAAAAAAGGATATTATAAGACTGGTGGAGGAGGAAGACGTGGAATTTATCCGCCTGCAGTTCACGGATATGTTTGGCGTCTTGAAGAATGTTGCTGTCACAAAGAGCCAGATGGAAAAGGCGCTGGACAACCGGTGTATGTTTGACGGATCTTCCATCGAGGGCTTTGTGCGGATCGAGGAGTCCGATATGTATCTGTATCCGGATCTGGACACCTTCACTATTTTTCCATGGCGCCCGCAGCAGGGGAAGGTGGCCCGGATCATCTGTGATGTAAGGCGCCCGGACGGTCAGCCCTTTGAAGGAGATCCCAGATATATTTTGAAGCGGGCCATTGCCCAGGCGTCAGAGCTTGGATACCGGTTCGATGTGGGGCCGGAATGTGAATTTTTCCTGTTCCATACGGATGATGAGGGGAATCCTACCACGGTGACAAATGAGAGGGCAGGATATTTTGACTTAGGACCTGTGGATCTTGGGGAAAACGCACGGAGAGATATGGTGCTGACTTTGGAGGATATGGGTTTTGAGATTGAGGCCTCCCACCACGAGGCGGCGCCTGGACAGCACGAGATTGATTTTAAGTATGACGAGGCGATGATCACAGCTGACAATATCATGACCTTTAAGCTGGCGGTGAAGACCATCGCCAAGCGGTTTGGGCTCTTTGCCAGCTTTATGCCCAAGCCAAAGTACGGTGTCAATGGTTCCGGCATGCATATCAACATGTCTCTCTGGAAGGATGGCAGGAATATTTTTGACCAGGAGGAAGGAGAGATGGGTTTAAGTGAGGACGCTTACTACTTTATCGGCGGAATCATGAAGCACATGAAGGGAATGAGCCTGATTACCAACCCTCTTGTCAATTCTTACAAGCGACTGGTTCCGGGGTATGAGGCGCCCATCTATATCGCGTGGTCTGGGGTCAATCGCAGTCCCCTTTTGCGGATTCCATCCTCACGCGGCCAGGAGACTCGGATTGAGCTCAGAAGTCCTGACCCGGCGGCAAATCCATATCTTGTGATCGCTGTGTGCCTTTCGGCAGGATTGGACGGAATCAAAAATCGGATCATGCCTCCGGCAGCGGTGAACAAAAATGTGTTTGACTTAAGTGCCCAGGAGATGGAAGAACTTCAGATTGACGCGCTTCCAAGGGATCTTGGAGAGGCCATGGAGGAATTGAAAAAGGATTCCTTTATCCAGCAGGTACTGGGAGATCATATCTACCGCAAATATATGGAGGCAAAGGAGCGTGAGTGGGCGGAATACAAGGCGCAGGTGACTGCTTGGGAAGTAGAAGAATACTTGTATAAGATATAGTCGGGGAAATAGCAGTGATCAGTATTATTGTGGCATTTCCCAAACTTGAAAATGCAAAGAGTATAAAAAGTATTCTGGTCAGAGGCGGATATTCCGTGAATGCGGTGTGCACTTCCGGTTCTCAGGTTCTGCAGTATGCCAATGAACTGCGTGACGGCGTTGTGGTCTGTCAGGGGCAGCTGCGTGATATGGTTTACCAGGATCTGTATCAGGAACTTCCCCCACACTTTCAGATGCTGCTGGTGGATTCTCAGAACACGTGCAGCCATAAGGCTGCCGATGATATTGTGTGCCTGACAATGCCGTTGAAGGTGTATGAGCTGTTGAAGACACTGGAGACAATGGAGGAGTCCATCGAGCGGAAGCGCAAAAAGAGAAAGGCTGCGCCCAGGCCGCGGACTGCGGAGGAACAGGAGATTTTGACCAGGGCCAAGGCACGTCTCATGGAACAAAAAGGAATGACAGAGGAAGAAGCGCATCATTATATACAAAAGAACAGCATGGACAGCGGAAGAGGACTTGTGGAGACAGCCCGAATTGTGCTGAGGCTGATGTAAGTACAGCGGGATAAAACGATTTGCAGTTCCAGGAGCAGATCAGTTAGAAAAGTCTTCGATAGAAAATGGAAATAAGCAGAATCCCGGGAGGTATGGCCTGTGAAATTCACAAAAATGCATGGCATCGGCAATGATTATGTGTATGTCGACTGCATGAAGGAGCCACTTTTACGACCCGAGGAGACAGCACGTAGAATAAGCGATCGCCATTTTGGCATTGGATCGGATGGATTGATACTGATCGGGCCTTCCCAGACAGCTGATTTTGAAATGATCATGTATAACGGGGATGGCTCCCGGGGCGAGATGTGTGGAAACGGAATTCGCTGTGTGGCGAAATACGTGTATGAAAAAGGACTGACAGATAAGACAATGATTGCTATAGAGACCCTGGCCGGAATTCGTAAGACAGAGCTTATTCTGGAAGGGAAAAAGGTGGCAAAGGTGAAGGTGGATATGGGAGCGCCGAGCTGGGAAACGTGGATGGATCGGAAAACGTGCCCTCAAGACGCGCCCCCAATTGACCTGCCGGAAGGAAGCTATGGACTTGCCTGTATCAGTATGGGCAACCCGCACTGTGTGATTTTTATGGAACAATCGGTAGAAACGCTGGACATTGGGGAGCTTGGTCCGCCACTGGAACATCATGTTCATTTTCCCAACCGCACCAACGTGGAGTTCGTGAACATATTAAATCAAAACGAGTTGTCCATGCGTGTCTGGGAGCGGGGCTCTGGTGAGACGCTGGCCTGTGGAACAGGTGCCTGTGCGGTGGTGGTAGCTGCTGTGTTAAGAGGCTATACAGCCGATTCTGTGACTGTCCCTCTTTTGGGCGGTGACCTTGATATCACTTGGAACAGAACTGACAATAAAATATTTATGACGGGAACAGCCACAAAGGTCTATGAGGGAGAAATGCAGGATTTAATGCATGGATAGAAAATGAGAGAAAATTTTCTTGCAGAATAATATTCATAAATGTAAAATTTGCCGAAAGGCTTACAATAGGAGGATTACTTATGTTAAAAGTGAATGACAATTATCAGAAACTGCCGGGCAGCTATTTGTTCAGCACGATAGGAAAAAAGGTGGCAGCATATACGGCGGCGCATCCGGACAAAAACATTATCCGTCTCGGTATCGGGGATGTAACCCAGCCGATTGCTCCAGCCATTATTGAGGCAATGCACAAGGCTGTGGATGAAATGGGCCATGCGGAAACGTTTCATGGCTATGCTCCGGATCTTGGGTATGAGTTCCTAAGAAATGCCATTGTAAAGTCGGAATATGAACCTCGGGGCTGCGGGATCTTGGCCGATGAGATCTTTGTCTCCGACGGTGCAAAATCTGATTCTGGCAATATTCAGGAGTTGTTTGCCCAGGAGAGCAGAATCGCTGTCTGTGACCCTGTCTATCCGGTGTATGTGGATTCCAATGTAATGGCTGGAAGAACAGGTACCTATGACGAGAAGACCGGGATGTGGAGCGATGTGATCTACATGCCCTGCACCATGGAAAACGATTTTGTGCCGGAGTTCCCCAAAGAGACTCCGGACGTTATTTATCTCTGTCTGCCCAACAACCCCACAGGTACAACCATAACAAAAGCACAGCTTCAGGAATGGGTGGATTATGCCAATAAGGTGGGGGCATTGATCGTGTACGACGCTGCCTACGAAGCCTATATTTCCGAGAAGGATGTGGCGCATTCCATCTACGAGTGCGAGGGGGCGAGAACATGTGCCATCGAGTTGAAGAGCTTTTCTAAGAATGCCGGATTCACTGGCGTGCGTCTGGGCTATACCGTAGTTCCAAAAGAACTGACATATGACGGCGTATCCTTAAACAGCATGTGGGCAAGACGTCACGGCACCAAGTATAACGGAGCACCCTACATCATCCAGCGTGCAGGGGAAGCTGTCTTTTCCGAGGCTGGCAAAGCCCAGCTGAAGGAGCAGGTTGCTTATTACATGAAGAATGCGAAATGCATCTATGACGGTCTGAAGGAGGCCGGCTACACGGTATTTGGCGGCGTCAATGCTCCCTATATCTGGTTGAAGACCCCGGACAATATGACAAGCTGGGAATTCTTTGATCATCTGCTGGAGGCGGCCAGCGTGGTGGGAACTCCGGGGTCTGGATTCGGACCCAGCGGCGAAGGGTACTTCCGGCTTACTGCCTTCGGCAGTTACGAGAATACGGTGGCGGCGTTGGAGCGCATCAAAGCACTGTAGGAGGAGACTATGAATATAGGAAGCAGGTTAAAGCAGATTCTCAGTGAGCGAGACATGAATGTCAACCAGCTGGCAAGGGAAGCCGATATACCAGCCCAGACGTTATATGCGATGATCAGCCGGGACAGCAACAAGGCGGATATGGACATCATAGCCAGGCTTTTGAACGCCCTTGACATGGACTTTATGGATTTTATGGGGCAGGAGTGGAAAAAAAACGCGGGGCAGCGGAAGGCTGTGGATAACAAGGCGGCTGAACCGGAACGCAAGACGGAGCCGGTGAAAGCGGACAAAGCCGTGGAGCCGGAACTGGTAAAACGGACGCGGCGAGGGGACATCGAAGATTACTTGCTGTAACTGAGGGTTTGACGCAGCAAGGAGATCGTTACTCTTGCGGCGAAGGGGTCGCCGCTTGGGCAGGCACATGGTTTACTAAACGGCGAAAGGGACGCCCCGGAGAAAAGGTGTCCTAATATAGCAACCGGCCCCGCCCCAGTGAAAGATACATGCCCATATCAGACGCGCTCTCGCTCCGTCCAAAACGTAGCGGACACTAAGCGCGCAGGCTATTTTCATAGCCCGCTTGCTAAGTGCCGACGTTTTGCAAGGGTCTGAGTATGGGCATGTATCTTTCACTGGGGCTGTTTTGGCGGTAGGTTTAGGACACCTTTTCACCGGGGCTGAATTCTTGCAAGTCGTAAACCATGCGCCTGCCCAAGCGGCTGTTTTGCGGCAAGCTGTACCTACAGCT
>CABQGZ010000238.1 GCA_902463835.1 uncultured Lachnospiraceae bacterium | reverse complement strand
ATGGACGAATTGTATACTCCGGAGACATACTTCATAGTCTCCTTGGCATCGTCCTTTCCATTTTTGTCCGGCAGGAACATGAATATCAAAAGCAATATCAACAGAATACCCAGCACTGCGAATATCACGGTATAAATCAGTTCCTTCATATGAAGAACTACAATTTTTGTCTTGGAACTCAAAGGGAGTCCTCCTAAATCTTCGCTTGATTTAATATATGAACCGACGTTTGCATTTATTCTCAGAAACTTTTTAACTTTTTTTATTTTGGGTATTGACAAAGCTGCTGTCTTATAGTAATATATGTAATGCGTCTGGCGGGCAAGACAGATGTATAAGCGCGAGTGGCTCAGTTGGTGGAGCGCGACCTTGCCAAGGTCGAGGCCGCGGGTTCGAGTCCCGTCTCGCGCTTTCTGAAAAAGAAAAGCATCATGCATTTGCATGGTGCTTTTCTTTTTCACAAGGCCCAGCCGGGCCTTGAAAGTTCGAGTGACCTTAAGCCCAGGTAATTTTAGCAGTAATATTTTATCTCACGAAACTGCGCATACCACTTATTAATGATTATGTTGCTGTTTGCTTCGATGTACCATACGAAAATTCCATAATCAAATGAGCATTATTGCGGATGAAATCTCTAAAATAATCCAGTGAAGAATAAGTTCATTATAGCATATCGCCGTATAAAAGCTACTGAATATTGACTTTGAAAGAACGTTGTTCCAACAAGATCTACGGCATTGTTACCAATGTTTAAAGGGACTGGAACAGCAGACGGAAGTCGGATCCTAAAACAGCACTGTCCTCCGGTAAAGGGAGGGCGGCATGCCGTAATATGCGCCAAAACGCCGTGAAAAATGAAACTGGTCGCAGAACCCTAGGGCGTCGCTGATGTCCTTCATGGATCGGTTCGGTGTGCGCAGCATATTCACGGCGGCGAACATTACCTGCTCGTTCAGATACTGCCCAAGGGAAAGATGCATCTCCTGACGGAATTTTTTCTGCAGCTGGCTGGGGGATACAAAGAGCATATCTGCCAGCCTTTGGGCGGTGAGGGACAGGTGCGGGCGCTCTTTGATGATCTGTATGGCATGCTTTACGAGATCGCTGTAGGTCTCGATGGGGCCAAGGGGGATATGCTCCTGCACAAGGGCCTCCAGCACCGTCTTATATAGAGTGGTCTTGATGGCGATGGAGCTTAGGAGGTCTCCGGATTTCCAGTGGTCGATAATCCCGTCGATCTCGTCCTGCCGGTCTGTGAGAACAATGCATTGCGGATAATTGGAAAAGAGGTCGTAATTGTTGTAGCCCAGGAGATTTATGTGGGCATACAATTTGAACATACAGCTGTCGCACCAGTAGGAAAATTCCAGGTTGGAGGGGATCAGATAGATGTTTCCGCCGGTCAGCTGCAATGTCTTTTTGCCATAGCGGATGAAAGCCTCCCCCGACTGCGCGTAATAGATGCGGACGAAGGGGGAGATCACATGGGCCATGTTCCATTCCCGGTCGATTTTTGCATAAGACACATTCAATATATTCATGGTGGTGCGGTTCAATTCCTTTTCCAATAAAGCATTTTCAAATACTTCCATCCTAAAATCTCCATATTTTGTGACGAATGATACATTGCTGTTGAAAGGATTATATGATAGATTAAAACATAAGTCAAGGAAGGAGAAAATAACAATGAGTATACCAACACCGAAAAAGTATATCGCGGACTTTGAACAATTAGGATTTGGAATGTTTGTGCACTGGGGATTGTACTCCCAGCTTGGAAAAGGCGAGTGGATATGGAGCAGCGGAAAGATGGAAGGGGAGGAGTACTGTAAGCTGTTTGACACGTTTACTGCCGAGGATTTCGATGCGGAGCAGCTGGTGCTCACCGCCAAGGAGGCAGGCTGTAAGTACATAGTGTTGACAACCAGGCACCACGAGGGATTTTCCCTTTATGATACCTGCGGTCTGAACGATTTTGACGCGCCTCACAGCCCGGCGAAAAGAGATCTGATCCGTGAATACGTGGAAGCATGTAACCGCCACGATATCGTGCCTTTTTTCTACCATACAACACTGGATTGGCATAATCCTGATTTTGAAGAGGATTTTGATCAGTATCTGGAATATTTGCGGCAGAGTGTGGAGATTCTGTGCAGGAACTATGGCAGGATCGGCGGTCTGTGGTTTGATGGGAACTGGTCGAAGCCGGATGCGGACTGGAAGGAAGATGAGCTGTATGCCACCATAAGAAAATATCAGCCGGAGGCCATGATCATCAATAACACGGGATTAAATGCCAGGGGAAAGCTGGGCAACAGCGAGATCGATGCCGTCACCTTTGAGAATGGTCAGGCGGAGCCTATGGATCGCGAGGGCATGACAAAATACGTCTCCGCCGAGATGTGCCATACCATCAATGATCACTGGGGATACGGAGAGGGCGATCTGAATTATAAATCCCCCAGGGAGCTGATCGAAAGTCTGTGCAACTGCCGCAGGGTCGGGGCGAATTATCTGCTGAACATTGGACCGGAAGGGCAGGGGAAGGTCAATTCTTACCAGAGAGAGCTGATGAGGGTAGTAGGCCGCTGGATGGATGTGTTTGGGGAGGCGGTTTATGACGGAAGACCGTACTGTGCACAGAAGGACGGAAGAAGCTTTGTGCAAAAAAGTGTGGATGGCAGATACCTGTACATTTTTGCCTACGATCTTGGAACAGCAGGGGACAGCAACGTGATTGTGGATGGGAAGCCTGTGGGAAATTATGTCTTTGAAGGGATTACAGACAAGATCGTCTCTGTGGAGTGGATGGACAACGGGGAAGCCCTTGCCTTCACACAGAAGGAGGGCATGTTGGGTGTTCATATGACAAAACACCCTTATGGAACCTCCTATATTGTCCGGGTTGCGAAGGCGAAGCTGGAAAAAATTTAAATTTCCTGGGATTTGTTTCTATTTTTCGCTCTGCATATGAGCTGCGTCATGGTTCCCATGGGGCAGTATACGCACCAGGAGCGAGGCTTAAATAAGAGCATAGTGATAAAGCCAAGCACGGTGGAGGTCAGCATGACGCTGTAAAAACCGAAGGCAAACTGTGCGACGCCATCGGAAAATAAGGTGCCACGGTAAGCCCAATGCCAGGGCACCTTGAAGGTCCACAGCAGAGTTACCGTCGTATGCAGGTCTTTCGTTCCGGCGAACACAAGGTACGTGTTCCAGAGCATGAGAAAAAACATTGCAAAGAAAAAAATTAAAAATCCGTATCGGAAATATTTGGAACGCATCCATCTTGGAATATCCTTTTTGCGGGACAGTCCGAATCTGCCGCCTACCAGGGAGAACAGCTGTCCTCTGCCGCAATATTTGTTGCAATAAGCCTTGTTGCCTTTTCCCACCGATATGATCAGCGGGATAAAGAAGCAGAGAAGTCCCAGCCAGGCGAACAGGATGTTGAAAAATCCCAGGATCAGATAGGTAAGAGAGAAAATCCAAAGGTAATCATACCATTTCTTTTGCTGTTTCATTGTTCGGCCACCTCCAGTGTGATAATGCTTGCGGGACATTCCTTTGCGCACCTCCCGCACCCCACGCACAGCCCCGGATCGATATTGGCGTATATGCCTGTGGGAATGGTAATTGCATTTTTGGGACACACCTTGATGCAGCATCCGCAGGCCACGCAGGCATGGACATTGACGACTGCTTTCTTTCTTATCATGATTCATTTCCTCCTGTTTTGCTTCAGTATACAGGAGGAATATTTTTTATTCCGTGACAAAGTCACGAAAAATTTTAGTCAAATCCACAATGTATGCCTGGCAGAACTGGATTATTGCTTTACAACAGCAGATAAAATCGTGTATAATGTCTTCGGAAACAATACAGAAGCGTAAACAGGTGATATCAGATGAGAAAGCAAAAGAGTGACATACCAGAGAAGCTGTGGTATGTGATTGATATTGTGATAATATGCGTATGTGCCAACAGCCATCTTTTGGCGACCCAGTGGAAAGCGCGCAAGCTTGGGGCTGGAGCGGGTGGATCCTGCTTCTGGTGGTACGCAGCGGTGGCTGCTGTTTTTATCCTGGCGAATGTACTTCCCGCTTATTCCAGAAAATCTTTTCCAAACAGACGGATGAAGGTGTGTAATCACGGGGTGAAATGCCTGAAAATTTTTGGGATTTCCACAGTGGTATCTGTGGTGTACCATATTGCTTCCGCCTTTTCTCTTTTTCCTGGGCAGTGGAAGACCTGGCTCATAAGCGCCATTGCCTGCTTTTGTCTGGAGGCTGTTGTGTTCTGGAATGGAATGATCAGCGTCTATGCCACCTCGCTGCAGCTTGGAATTCGAACCCGGATCCTGGGAATTGTATGCGGGTTCATTCCCATAGCGCATCTGATCATGCTATATAAAATCATACGTGTCACAGCGGAGGAGGTGCGCTTTGAAACAGAAAAGCACCGTGTTAACCTGGAGCGCCGGGACGCTCAGGTCTGCCATACGAAATATCCGATTCTACTGGTACACGGGGTGTTTTTTCGAGATTCCAAGCGCATAAATTACTGGGGGAGAATCCCGGAGGAGCTTGCGAAAAACGGGGCAGAGATCTACTATGGAAATCAGCAGTCCGCCCTTCCGGTTGCCGACAGCGCGGCAGAACTGGCGGGGCGCATAAGGAAGATTGCAGAGGAGACGGGCTGTGAAAAGCTGAACGTGATCGCTCACTCCAAGGGAGGGCTTGACATCCGTTACGCCATCGCCAAGGAGGGCGTGGCTTCCTATATCGCTTCTGTCACTACGGTGAGCACGCCCCACAGAGGGTGTGAGTTCGCGGACTATCTGTTGACAAAGATTCCCGGATCGGTACAGCAGAAGATTGCCGGCGCTTACGACGGCGCATTGCGGAAATTCGGGGAGACTCCCGACTTTCTGTCAGCGGTACGTGATCTGACGGCCAAAAAGTGCAAGAGGGAATTTGACACGCTGCAGCTGCCGGAAGGAATCTACAGTGCCAGTGTGGGCTCAAAGCTTGCCCATGCCACTGACGGCAAGTTCCCATTGAATTTCTCCTATCCCCTTGTAAAGCATTTTGACGGTCCCAACGACGGTCTGGTGGGGGAACCGTCCTTTCGCTGGGGGGAGAATTACACATTCCTGACAACATCTGGCCGCCGGGGGATTTCTCACGGGGATATGATCGATTTGAACCGGGAGAATATTCCAGGCTTTGACGTGCGGGAATTCTACGTACAGCTGGTGCATGATCTGAAGCGGCGAGGGCTGTGAGAGAAGTAACAGTTTGTATAATAATCTTATTCAGGAACAGATAGTACCCCGGCAGCCATACGTCGCAGCGGGGGTAGGATATCATAGGAAAGGAACATGTACCGAAGGGAAGTACATAGGAAAGAAAATGCCTGCAACGATAAGAGATATCAGGAGTCGGACCGGATTATCCCTGGCCACCATATCAAAATATTTAAACGGAGGAAATGTCCGACCGGAAAATAAAATATTAATCGAGGAGGCCATCGACGCCCTCCATTATGAGGTAAATGAGATCGCGAGGGGGCTTGTCACCAATCAGACCAAGCTGGTGGGTGTCATGGTGTACGATATCGAGAGTCTCTTTGTGGGAAATATGCTCCATTATATCGGCCAGGAGCTGCGAAAATGCGGATATGGTCTGCTGATCTGCGATTCCTTCAACAGTGAGGAGGTGGAGCAGCAGAATCTGAAATTCCTGCTGAACAAGAAGGTGGATGGCATACTGATTCTGCCGGTCAATATCAGCGGCAGCTTTC
>CABQGZ010000237.1 GCA_902463835.1 uncultured Lachnospiraceae bacterium | reverse complement strand
GTCAGCGGGAGCTTCATCTGCTGTATCCGTATCATACGATTCCTCCACTTTCCCCCTGGCACAGACAGCAATCTGCAGCAGTCAGTTGCACTGTTCTCATCATATCATTCCTCCATAATGGCCGGCTACCCAGCCGCTGGACCAGGCCCACTGCAGGTTGTAGCCGCCGCACATGCCGTCGATATCCACCACTTCTCCCGCAAAGTACAGTCCCCGCACCAGCTTTGACTGCATGGTGCGCCCGTCAATCTCCGTCGTATTCACGCCTCCAGCGCAAACCTGGGCTGTGTCAAAGGATTTGCTTCCGATGATGTCGATGGAAAAGCATTTTATGTTATCCAGCAGCTGGGCAAGCTGTATCCGGCTGCACTGGTCAAGACGGCTGTCGGAACTGATTCCGGATTCCCGAAGCAGAACAGGGATCAGCTTGCTGTTTAAAAGTCCGATCAAAATGTCCCTCACATATTTGCCCGGATACTGTTCCTTCTGATGCAGAATATAGCGGTTCAGCTCCTTATGGGTTCGATCAGGGGCAAAATCAATGGAGACAGATACCTTTTTCTGTTGTCGGAGCGCCACCACGGCGTAGCGGCTGATCTGAAAGGCCGGAATACCGGACACGCCAAAATCTGTAAGCTGCAGCTCTCCTTGATCCTCCGCGGTCTTTGTCCCATCCACGAATAAGCTTATGACAGCCTCCGCACGAATTCCCGCAAGCTCCTTCAGAAATGACTGCTTCCCCTGAAGCTGCACCAGAGCCGGAACAAACGGAAGCACATGATGTCCGAAGCCCTCGATATAGGGAATCCCGCTGCCATCGCTGCCGGTCTTCTTGGCGGCTTTTCCGCCGGTGGCGATCACACAGACACGGCTTTGAAACGTCCCCTGCTTCGTCTCGAAGAAAAAGAGATTTTCCTCCTTCCAGACAGAACGGATGCCAATCCCGCAGTGAATGTCCACGTTCAATCGAGCAAGCTCCAGCAAAAGTGCCTGCCGGACAGAAGCCGCCTGTTCGCTGGCAGGATAGAAATAGCCGCCTCTTTTTTCCTTTGGGAAAATGCCGATTCCCTGAAAAAATGCCAGTGTCTCCTCCAGCCCGAACTGACGCAGCGCAGGCAATACAAAGGCAGGGTCCTGGCCTCTGTAGAACTCCACACCCTGCGCTCGATTTGTAAAATTACATTTTCCGTTTCCTGTTGACAAAAGCTTTTTGCCGGCCTGATCCATATGTTCTAATATGGCAGTCCGTGCACCCATTTTGGCAGCGCTGATGGCAGCCATCATTCCGGCGGCACCGGCGCCTACCACAATCACGTCATAACTTCTCATTGCTGCATATCCTGGTTTCCTATCGAATATTGTTGATTTTTGCTAACTTTGAGTATAGCATACCTTTTTTTAACAAGCAACAAAAAAATGGGGGGTTCTGGAAAAAAGTTTTTTTGTTGCGAGGGGACGCTCCGGAGAAAGAACATGCCCATGTCAGACTCGCTCTCGCTCCAGGCAAAAGCGTAGCGGACACTAAGCTCGCGAACCATTATCATGGCCCGCTTGCTAAGTGCCGACGTTTTGCAGGGTCTGTCATGGGCATGTTCTTTCTCCGGAGCTGTTGTTCTGCAAGCTTTAATATACTTTTTTCCGGAACGGCCTGGGTACGGAGAGATATATGCTAACTGGAGTGACTCTCTAGGAAATTATAGAGTTCCTGCTCGCTGTATATGGGTTTTCCGGTTTTGATTTCTTTTTGGAGTTCCTGGGAAAGGGTTTTTACTTTTATGTCTGTGCTTTCGTATATGGTCTCACGGTCAGCGCAGTATACGGTGATATAGCCGTCTTCTTCGCAGAGGACGAATTCATAGGGGACTGCAGCCGTGGAGCTTGCGGCGCTTTCTTCGTTGGCTTGAGATTCTTCCTGGAGCTTTTGATTTTCCAGGGCAAGCTCTTGCTGCAGGCGTTTTTCGGATTGTTGGGTGCTGAAATAGTAGCCACCGCCATAGGCACCACAGCAGGCCAGGGTGACTGCAACAAGAAACAGGCGGATACGTGTTGTTTTTTTCATGATGAACTCCTTTGCTTGAGTGCAAAGAGTTTGCATGTAAACTCTTTTCCATAGTATCGCCTGTTTTTTATGGTTTATTCAATTATTTTCATTATCCCAGCAGATGGAGCTTCTTTGTAATCCGGATAAGCAGCCGTCCGCCGGGGAAGGATCTTAAGTCTTCCTCGCTTACCCCTTTTAACAGGAGCAGGAATACACCGTATACTACAATCCCTGCTATAATGGAAAAGACAGTGGCGACTGCGCTCTTTTTCAGCAGCTTCATCATCAGAGAATATACGCCAAACACGGCTCCGCCCATGAGTGCGGAGGATATGGCAGGAATCACAAAGGTTTTTACAATCTCCTGCTTGTATTTTATGTATTTTCGGATTGCCGCACCGTTTAAGATACACATCAGCAGGGAGAAAAATACATTTGCCGCCACTACTGCATAGATGTTCCATTTGAAGGCAAACATCAGAACCACCAGCACCGCAATATGCGCCCCCAGGGCGATGGCTGCGTTGACAACAGGCTTTTTCATGCGGTTGATGCCCTGAAGGATGGCGTTGGACAAGGTGGAAAGGGAGAAAAAGACCACCGATACCACACCGAGCCGCATCAGCTGGGCGGCCATCCGGTTGGCTTCCGCTTTCTCCGGCGTGTTGGAGGAGAACAGAAGGTTCATGATGGGTTCTGCCAGCACTCCCATTCCCACTGCGCATGGGAAAGCGATCACCATGATAAAGCGGATAGCAATCCCAACCCGGTGTCTCACCAGGCGGATATCCCGGGACGCAAAGGCTGTGGCGATACTGGGCACACTGGATGCCGCCAGGGAGGAGGCCAGGGCGATGGGCACGTTGACAAGTGTTTTGTATTTAGTAGTGAATATTCCCCACATTCTGTCCATGTCTACGTCCGCGTATCCCTGCACTGCCCCGATATTCTTAAAAATGCCCATGTCCAGCACCGTGCTGATATTATAGACCGTGGTGCTAAGGAGCACAGGGACGATTGTGAGGATCAGAATGCCAAATATTTCCCGGTAGCTTTCTTTCTTTCTGGACACGTCGCGCTTCATCTGGCGCTTGAATACAGGGCGATATAAGAGAAATACAAACAACACGAAAATCAGGGCGATCAAAGCTCCCACACCGGTTCCGGTAGTACCGCCCGCCGCTCCGTAGGCTTCGCCGTAATAGGCGGAATTCCCCAGCACAGCTCCGATCCTGCTGCCGTATCCGTACAGCATATAGGCCGCCCACACGCTGACAATGGCGTTTACAATCTGCTCCAAGAGCTGAGATATGGCGCTTGGCATCATGGTGCCCATGCCCTGGAAAAATCCCCGGATTACACCCAGAACCGCTACCACAAGCAGCGTGGGAGCCAGTACACGCAGGGCGAACACACTCAAAGGCGACTGGAAGAGCCCGGCAAAAATATCAGCGCCAAAATAGACAATCAGCCCTGCCGCTGTCCCGGAGATCAGCGCAAAGATCAGCGCTCCCCGAAAGATGCGGTAGGCATTCTTCCTCTGCCCCTTTGCCAGCCGGGTGGAAACCAGCTTTGACACAGCCAGCGGAAGACTGTTGGAGGAGATCAGAAGCAAAATACTATAGATCTCCATAGCAGTTCCGTAATAACCGTTTCCAACATCCCCTATGATATTCGTCAGAGGAATCCGGTAGATCAGTCCAATGATTCTGCTTATGATGGATGCAATGGCCAGAATGGAGCCCTGCACCAGAAAATTCGATTGGCTTTTTCTGTTTGTTCCCATAATTACAAATCCTCAATTCCTTTATCTATACGATTGCTAACGCAGGATTCCCATTTTCTCAAGAATCCCCTTCTGCTTTTTCTCCATCACCTTTGCTTCCGGTTCCGTCATATGGTCATAGCCAAAGAGATGCAGCATGCTGTGGAGAATTAAAAAGGCAAACTCCCGTTTCTCGCTGTGACCATATTCCAGCGCCTGTGCCCGAACCTTGTCCACACACAGAACGATATCTCCCAACAACGCCTCTCCGGTGTCAGGATGAAAGTTGTCCTCATCCTGCTCAAGCCTGGTGAAGTCACCCGGCCCGGGATACGTGATCATCGGGAAGGACAGCACGTCCGTGGGACGGTCAATCTGTCGCTGCTCCCGATTGATAGCATGGATCTCCTCCTCGGTGACCAGAAGCAGATTTACTTCCGCTTCATAAGGAAAATCCTCCGCATCCATGGCCGCGCCGATCACTTCCCGGGCCAGTTCCTCATATGGAAAATCAAACGCTTGTCCGCTCTCGTTTTCGATATTGATTGTCATTTTCTATCTCTCTCCTGCTCGTCACTATTTTATAACGCATAGCTTCTGCTGTCATTTGTCGCTACTTTTAACTTTCAAGATGATTTCACTTCTTCTTACCGGATTTTGTGCTATCCTGCCTGTGCTTTTCAGCAGCATACTTCTCTGATTTCGCCCCTTTATTCTTTCCAGTGTCACCTTTTCTTCCAGCGTCACCTTTTCTCCCGGCGCCGCCTTTTCTTCCGGCGTTGTCTTTGTGCCCGCGGGCCTCATACTCCTCATAGGCCTTCACGATCTTCTGCACCAGCGGATGTCTTACCACGTCGCTGCTGGTAAGCTGGCTAATGCCGATATCCTCCACCTTCCGAAGCACCTGGAGGGCTATATCCAGGCCAGAGGCAGCACCCGGGGCAAGATCCTTCTGGGTGGCGTCTCCGGTGACCACCACCTTGGAGCCAAAGCCGATTCTTGTCAGAAACATCTTCATCTGGGCGGGGGTGGTATTCTGAGCCTCGTCCAGAATGATAAAGGCGTTGTCCAGGGTGCGTCCCCGCATGTAAGCCAGCGGGGCTACCTCGATCAGCCCTTTTTCCATATTTTTCAAAAAGCTGTCCGCTCCCATGATCTGGTACAGCGCATCGTACAACGGCCGCAGGTAAGGATCCACCTTGCTCTGCAGATCTCCCGGAAGAAAGCCCAGCTTCTCTCCCGCCTCAATGGCCGGTCTTGTCAGAATGATCCGGCTGACCTCCTCGTTTTTAAAGGCTGTGATGGCCATGGCCATGGCAAGATACGTCTTTCCGGTGCCGGCCGGGCCGATGCCGAAGGTGATCATCTTATTTCGGATCTGATCCACATAAGACTTCTGGCCCAACGTCTTGGGTTTCACCGGCTTACCGCTTATGGTGTGGCAGATGAGATCCCTGTCAAGCTCCGTAAGACATGTCTCCTTGTCCTCAAAGGTCAGTGAGATGGCATAGTCCACATTTTGCTCCGTAATCTGGTTGCCCCGTTTCGCAAGCTCAACCAGCTGGCGAAACACCTTCGCTGCCTTTTCGACCTCGTTTTCATTCCCCAGAAGCTTCACGCGATCCTCCCGGACAACTGCTGTGATGTGGAACGCCCGCTCTATTTTTTTCATATAGGCATCAAACTGGCCAAATACATTGGCCATATGAACTACCGGTATATCAAGGATTGTTTCCGTCAGATTCATCGTTGTTTTGTCCTTCCTGTTGTATCTCATCGATTGTCGTTGCCCGGGGTTTTCCCATGGGCTCGATGACTTTTATGGTGCCGTCGGAGATACAGAATTCCTCTCCTGCTTCTATCATAACATTATTTTCAATAATTTGAACCCCTTTTTGCTGTAATTTTTTACAAAATTCAATTAATTTATTCTGTGCGAGCTGTTCCGCATCTTTTTTCGCGTAAATTTCGTGTTCCATGCGGTACTCCTTTGCCTGTTCCTTGTA
>CABQGZ010000236.1 GCA_902463835.1 uncultured Lachnospiraceae bacterium | reverse complement strand
GTCATAGGAGAAGAATGCATGCGCGTATTTGTCGGCCACCAAACCGATGGTGCTGATGGCATTCTTGTTGGCGCCCACCGTGCCGTCACCGCCCAGGCCCCAAATCTTGCAGGAGATCTCGCCGGGACGAGGGAACTCTACATTCTCATAATTCAGAGAGGTATGTGTCACATCATCGTTAATACCGATGGTGAAGCTGTTCTTGGGCGCTTCCTGCCGCAGATTGTCATACACGGCAATCAGCTGGCCGGGGGTAGTGTCCTTAGAGCTAAGGCCATAGCGGCCGCCCACCACGCGGATGTCGCCGCGCCCGGCCTGATTCAGCGCCGTGACCACGTCCAGATACACTGGCTCGCCTACAGAACCGGTCTCCTTGCTGCGGTCCAGCACAGCGATGCTCTTGCAGGTGGCGGGAATGGCAGCAGAGAAGTCAGGCACGGAGAAGGGACGGTACAGATGGATCTGTACCATACCCACCTTACCACCGTGGGCATTGAGATAGTCCACCGTCTCGTGCAGTGCCTCAGTGACGGAGCACATGGCCACGACTACCTCCTCGGCATCAGGTGCGCCGTAGTAGTTAAACAGCTTGTAATCCCGGCCTGTCAGCTTGTTGATCTCGTCCATGTAGTGCTGCACCGTTCCGGGCACGATGGCGGACTTGACGTTGGCGCCCTCCTTGCACTGGAAGTATACGTCGGGGTTGACGTTGTTGCCGCGGTTGGTGGGATGCTCCGGGTTCAGAGACTGGCGGCGGAACGCCTTCAGCGCATCGTAGTCGATAAGACCCCGTAGATCCTCGTAGTCCAGCGCTTCGATGCGCTGCATTTCATGACTGGTGCGAAAGCCATCGAAACAGTGCATGAAGGCGTACTTAGCCTTGATAGCGGACAGATGTGCCACCGCCGCCAGATCCATAGCCTCTTGGGGCGAGGCAGACATCAGCATGGCGTAGCCGGTGGTACGGCAGGTCATAAAGTCCGTATGATCTCCAAAGATAGAATGATGGTTGCTGGTGACCACGCGGGAAGCAATGTGCATCACGCTGGGGAGGAACTGTCCGCCCATAGCATACATGGCCGGGATCATCAGCATCAAACCCTGAGAGGAGGTAAAGGTGGTGGTCAGGGCACCCGCCTGAAGGGAGCCGTGGCAGGTACCGGCGGCACCCGCCTCGGACTGCATCTGGATCACGTCCACCGGTGTGCCGAACAGGTTCTTTTTCCCCTTGGCGGACCACTCGTCTACCTTTTCCGCCATGGGAGAGGACGGCGTTATGGGATAGATTGCCGCTACCTCGGTAAATGCGTAGGCAGAATGGGCGGCGGCGGTATTGCCGTCCATGACCACATAATTTTTCTTACTCATATTCATCTTTACCTTTAATGTTCGTTGCGGAAAGCCGCGACGTCTGCCTTTGCCATATTCATAAAAATCGCTGTATCACAGGAATAACCGATGAACTTTACGCCCATCTCCAGCAGCTTGCGGCCAGATTCGGCAGAGTCGGCGAAGCAGCCTACCTGCACACCCTTTGCAGCAGCCTTATGGACAATCTGTGCGATCCGCTCCATAACCAGAGGATGGTTGATCTGCCCGATGATGCCCAGAGAGGCAGACAGATCGTAAGGCCCTACAAATACGATATCCACACCTTCAACGCTGAGGATGTCATCCAGATTGTCAATGGCCTTCTGGCCCTCTGCCTGAAGGATCACCATGGTGTCCTGTGCTTTGGCAAAGTAATCCGCACCGGGGATCGCACCATAGGCGGCGGAACGGACAAAGCGGCAGGTCCCACGGGTGCCGCGGGGAGAGAATTTCGCGGCAGATACGGCGGCACGCGCCTGATCGGCACTGTCGATCTGGGGAATCATAATCGCACCGGCGCCAACGTCCAGCGCCTGATCGATCCAGATATCCGTCCCACGGGGAACGCGGACTACGGGGCAGACCCCAGACACATTGGCAGCGCGGATCAGATTCTGCAGATTTTCAAAAGTACCGGGGCCATGCTCCATATCCAGCAGCACAAAGTCGTATCCGGCATAGCCAGCCGCTTCCACAAACGCCGGGTCAGAGGTAATCATAAATGGCCCGAAAGCACCCTGTTCAGAGTGCAGCGCCTTTCGGAAAACTTCAACATCACGCAAGCTCGGAAAGGGATAATTGTTCACGCTCTTCACCTACTCTCTCTTTTTGTAGCAATAGCGGCATCACGCTGAACTTTGCAATAGCACACGCCCAAATCATTGATACCGTACTCCTTCAGTTTCAATCCGACGCGCAGCACCGTCTCTGACATTTTATCCAGTCCCAGCAGGGTCTCGCAGCCTGCCAAGGCGGCATTTGCACAGATGATCGCAGTGGGTACGGCGGTCATATTGCGAATAAAACAAGGAACCTGGGAGCAACCGTCTACCGGGTCGCATATTTGCCCCAAAACGCTTTGCGCCCCAAGCACAGCAGCACGCTCGATCACATCAGGGTCATCCGTAAGCAGAGAAGCTAATGCTCCGGCAGTCATGGAGATGGATACGCCAATCTCAGCCTGGCATCCCCATGCACCGTGGTAATGCGTGGGATAGTAGAAGATACCTACAATGCCGGCTACCAAAAGGGCCTTCAGGCAATCCTCTTTGGATTTTTTCAGCGCCTCGGCGGAGTATCGGATGGATGGCACGGGGATGCCAGAAGATCCTCCGGTAGGCATACAGGCAATTACACCATGAGCTGCGGCATATTCCATGATGGAAAGCGCGTCAGCGGAAGCCTTGTCGGCAACGCCCAAAGAGACAATGGGCCCATTTTCATAACGGTTTTTGGTCTGGAGGGCATGGGGACTGGTGTTGCCGTCGAAAGAGGTCACTGCATAGCCCTGCTCGGCAGAATATACAGACAAATCCCACAGGCTCTCGGCAATTTTCATCAAATCCGAATCACTGCAGCCGCTAATAGCACGTTCATAGTCCAAGGCCGCCTGCCACACCGGGATATTCTTTTCTTTCACATAGGCAAACATTTCTTCCGCCGTGGCAAATGGCATCTGGGGGGTGTCCACAGGGATAATGTCATAAACGGGGTTTATGCACCGGGTATAGACCACACCCTCTTTATAGCGCAGCTCCGCCACAAGTTTAGAATTCAGAGGTTCTCTGCTGCGGACTGTGATCAAGCTTTCACCGCTGCCGCCGTCAACCGTGGTGAACGGACAGGAGAGCATCGTATGAACCTCGGATACCTTCTCTGTGGCAGCACGCACCAGCAGATAGTAAAATTTCCCGTCAATATAAGTCTCGATACCGTCCAGCTCGCTGATGACGATCTCTCCGCCGCCCAAAGAAGCTGTCTTGATAAAGATTTTGTCACCGTTATCGGAGCGCAGTGTCAGCCACGCGGATTCGGAAGGCTTGGCAGGCACACTGTCGGTAAATTCAAAGGTGTAGGAAAAATCGTTGGACTCGGCATCCGTATAGATTTGGTCAAAGTCGTAGGTGCGGATATTCTTTTTCAAGATACCGGCCAAGAAGGCTTTATCACTATGCATACCATAAAAAGTTGCAAAATATCCCCCTTCTTTGGCCATCTCAATATATAGATGGGACGCTTTACCCTCTAAGAGGTCAACAGCCATAGAGCCTAAACGATACGGGCCGGCAGTATTAGAGCTGGAAGGACCGGGGGAGACGGGAGAGAGACAGTCGTTAAAAATACTGGGATATGTTTTCATAGGTTTTTTCTCCTGTTATTCTCTGTTCATTACCCCGCTTCAAAAAGCAGGCAGGAAATTCGTAATCATCTGTGTGCAAAAGCGCATAGTCTTTGCCTAAAAAACGATCTCTGTTGCACTAATGTCCGCAAGTGCAGGCACAGTTTGCCTTATTGGTACATTGCATGTCGTAATAGCATACGCCCATGTCGTTGAGTCCCATCGTCTTGAGCTTTATGCCAACTCGCAATAAGGTCTCTGCCATTTCATCCAGACTGGTCAATGTTTCGCATCCGCCGAGCGCAGCATTGGCGCAGGCAATGGCAGTCGGAACGGCCGTAATGTTGCGGAGGAAGCAGGGAACTTGGCCCGCGCCCTCGATAGGATCACAAATCTGCCCCAGAATACTCTGCGCGCCTAATACGGCAGCACGCTCGATTACATCTAAGTCGTCAGAAATAAGAGACGCTACCGCTCCGGCGGTCATTGAAATGGAAATGCCGACCTCGGCTTGGCATCCCCATGCTCCATGATAATGAGTGGGATAATAGAAGATACCTATGATCGCTGCTGTCATCAGTGCTTTTATGCCGTCTTCCTTAGTCATTCTCAGATGCTTTACGGCATGATGAATGGTGGAAACGGGGACACCTGCGGCACCACCGGCCGGCATACCGGCAATAACGCCATGGACTGCACCGTATTCCTTAACGGCAAATGCATCAGCTGTGGCCATATCGCCCACACCCAGAGGAATGGTGCGTCCCTGTTCAATAAGCGCCTTCATTTGAGCAGAATGGGGCTCAATAATTGCTCCGTCAAATTTTGTGACCTTGTAGCCTTCTTCCGCAGCATGCACGGTCAAGTCCCACAAGTTCTCGGCAAAGCCCATCAGTTTCTCGTCATCTAAGCCGCTGATAGCCCGTTCATAGTCCAAAGCCGCCTGCCACACCGGGATTTTCTTCCGGGCGGCATAGTCGAACATCTCCTTTGCCGTAGTAAAGGGCATATCCGGTTCTTCGATCGGAAGAATGTCGTAAACCGGATTGACACAACGCGCGTATACAACGCCCGTTGCTGCGCGCAAATCAGACAGCAATTCGCGGCTGTATGCCTCACGACTCCGAACAGTGATCAAACTCATACCTCTGCCATCTTCCGCACAGGTATAGGGCAGATCGATCCTCTTTTCTATATCAGACGCATTCTTTGTGGAAACTCGTACAAGCAAATAGTAGTACTTTCCATCAATATAAGTCTTAATGCCGTCCAGATCATCAATATAGATTTCTCCGCCGCCGAGTGAAACAGTTTTGACGACCAGCTTGTCCCCTGTATTGGAGGTCAGAGTCATCCACGCAGCTTCAGAAGGCATCGCCGGTACATTGTCTGTAAAATCAAATTCGTAGGTCAGTCCCTCCGATTCAGCATCTGCATAAGCACGTTCATAGTCATATGTGAGCATATCCTTTCTCAGGACACCAACCAGGAAGCCCTTATCACTATGGAGTCCGTAAAAGGTAGCAAAGTATCCGCCGCTTTTGGACATTTCACAGTACATGTGTGCAGGTTTACCGTCTAGCATATCCGTAGCCATTATTCCCAATCGATATGGCGCGGCGGTATTAGAGCTGGAGGGGCCTGGATATATGGGAGAAAGGCAATCGTTGAATATACTGGGATAAAATTTCATGAAACGTTCCTCCTAATTAAAATGCGACGATTTCCAGCATTTGAGCATTTGGATGGATTCGTCTGACATGGTATAGCATATTAAATGAGACATACGGCAGCTGTGCCGTAAATCTGATTCCAACAAAATAAATAACCATTCAATATTCTTCGTGCCATACGGTCAACGAGTTCCCGTATGGCACGAAGAAATACTTATCTGCTAAGAAGCACCGAAACACGAGTGTCTGCATCGCAGCATACACGCACAGGCGCGTCAGAGAAGTCATATGAGCAGATGCAGAATCAGCATATACCTGCCGGGATTGGAGTACCCGATAAGATAATCAGCTTATTGTGCGGCTCTTATACAAAATCAGTTTTCACAAAGGTGGCAGGCAACAAAGTGACCGGGTGAAACCTCCTTCAGCGTGGGGGCTTCCTGCGTGCACCTTTC
>CABQGZ010000235.1 GCA_902463835.1 uncultured Lachnospiraceae bacterium | reverse complement strand
GCCTAAGACCTCATAATAATCTCGTTTCTGTTCTGCCATAACTTATTCCCTCTTTACCGTCTGCAAGGGCTGGCGGCACTCCATCAAAAGCCTGTTAAATAGCCTGCTCTTCATGAATAAAACCGCCAACCCTCTGTTACTCTTAGTACAGCTACCCCGCCCCGAAATAAGTAATTCGTCACTTTTTCCTTTCTCACGGATAACAGTAACACAATCCCTCTCCGCCCTGCGGGTAACAATGTTTACACTTTACAATTATACTTCCTTATAATCCGCATCTACCACATCGTCTTCCGGCGCGCTGTAGGTTCCTGCGCCCATGTCAGGACCTGCGCCCTGTGCACCTGCTGCTCCCTGAGCGGCCTGTGCCTGCTCATACATCTTGGCAAATACCTTCTGTGCGCTCTCCATCAGCTTCTCTTTTGCAGCTTTCATCTCTCCAACCTGGTCGTCTGTCATCTCCTCTGCATTGGGATGCGCCTCCACCAAAGCCTTCAATGCGCCAAGATCTGCCTCGACAGCTGCCTTGTCGCCTGCGTCAATGTTGCTGCCAACCTCTTCCAAGGCTTTTTCCGTCTGGAACACGAAGGAATCTGCATCATTTCTTGTGTCGATGGCTTCCTTGCGCTTCTTATCCTGAGCCTCGAATTCAGCCGCTTCCTTTACAGCCTTCTCAATATCTGCATCGGACATGTTGGAGCCTGCAGTGATGGTAATATGCTGCTCCTTGCCAGTTCCCAGATCTTTTGCGGATACATTCACGATACCATTGGCATCGATATCGAAGGTAACCTCAATCTGCGGTACGCCACGTCTTGCTGGCGGAATGCCGTCCAGACGGAACTGTCCTAATGATTTGTTATCTCTTGCGAACTGACGCTCACCCTGTACCACGTTAATGTCAACTGCAGTCTGGTTGTCCGCCGCGGTGGAGAAGATCTGGCTCTTCTTTGTGGGGATCGTTGTATTGCGCTCGATCAGTCTTGTTGCAACGCCGCCCATGGTCTCGATGGACAAAGACAACGGTGTTACGTCCAGAAGAAGGATCTCGCCTGCGCCTGCATCGCCTGCCAGCTTACCGCCCTGGATGGAAGCTCCCAGTGCCACGCACTCATCCGGATTCAGTGTCTTGCTGGGCTCTTTGCCTGTCAGCTGTTTTACCTTATCCTGTACGGCTGGGATACGAGTAGAACCGCCTACCAACAGTACCTGACCCAATTCAGAAGCGGTGATGCCCGCATCTCTCAGTGCATTCTGAACAGGTACTGCCGTCCGCTCTACCAGATCATGGGTCAGCTCATCGAATTTTGCCCTTGTCAGGTTCATGTCGAAGTGCTTCGGTCCTTCTGCTGTTGCTGTGATGAAGGGCAGATTGATGTTGGTGGTCGTTGCGGAGGACAATTCTTTCTTCGCCTTCTCTGCTGCTTCTTTCAGTCTCTGAAGAGCCATCTTGTCACCAGACAGATCCACGCCTTCCATTCTCTTGAACTCTGCCAACATGTAATCGGTAACCTTCTGGTCAAAGTCATCACCGCCCAGACGGTTGTCACCGGAAGTAGATAATACTTCGATAACACCTTCACCGATTTCAATAATAGATACGTCGAAGGTACCGCCGCCCAAATCGTATACCATGATCTTCTGCTCTTTCTCATTGTCGAGACCGTATGCCAGGGCTGCTGCCGTTGGCTCGTTGATAATACGCTTTACATCAAGTCCTGCGATCTTACCTGCATCCTTGGTTGCCTGACGCTGTGCGTCATTGAAGTATGCCGGCACAGTGATGACTGCCTCGTTTACTTTTTCACCAA
Organism: uncultured Lachnospiraceae bacterium; assembly: GCA_902463835.1. GTDB lineage: Bacteria > Bacillota > Clostridia > Lachnospirales > Lachnospiraceae > 14-2. Next base: position 4,043 of record CABQGZ010000235.1, on the reverse strand, counting down.
GATAATTCTCTGCGTCTGCTTTCAGCTTCTGCAGAATCATAGCGGAAATCTCCTGGGGAGAATACCGTTTGTCATCGATGGTCTTCTTGTGATCAGTTCCCATCTCTCTCTTGATAGAAGAAATGGTCTTCTCTGCGTTGGTAACAGCCTGACGCTTTGCCGGCTCTCCTACCAGACGCTCTCCGGTCTTCGTAAATGCCACAACGGAGGGGGTTGTTCTTGCTCCTTCTGTATTGGCGATAACCACCGGCTTACCACCTTCCATAACTGCTACACAGCTGTTTGTTGTTCCTAAATCGATACCAATAATTTTGCTCATGATTGAGACCTCCTATATAAAATAAAATTGTTTACTGTACTACTGCTACCATGCTGTGTCTTACCACACTGTCACGGTACATATATCCTTTTTGCAGCTCCTGCGCTACAATACCAGATTCATATTCTTCGCTCTCCACCTGCATCACTGCGTTGTGGAAATCCGGGTTGAACTCCTGACCCACCGCTTCCATGGGCTTCACGCCGATGTTCTCAAGCTCTGTCATCAGCTGCTTGTAGATCTTATCCATGCCCTGCACGAAGGGATCATCTATCCGATCCTCTGGCACAGCGGCCAGCCCTCTCTCCAGATTGTCTACCACCGGCAGAATCTTCTCAATAACGCTCTTAGCGCCAATCTCGTACATCTGGGATTTCTCCCGCTCCGTGCGCTTGCGGAAATTATCGAATTCAGCCATCTGCCGTCTCAGCTTATCATTCAGATCTGCGATCTGCTCTGCGGACTTATCCTTCTTTTCCTTCCGCTTGAAGAGGTTCTTCTTCTTTCCATCGCTTTCTTCCGACTCGTCTTTCCCATTCTCCCCGGCTGCATCGGCCTCCGGATCGTCCTGGGTCTCTGAATTCTCCTCCGCTTTTGCATCGTCCCCGTCTGACCTTTCCTCCTGGCCTTCCGGGTTCTCCTCCGCTTCGGCATTTTTCTGCTCCGCCACGTTTTCCTCTTCTGCCCAGCAGTCTTTACCGGCTGTTCCATCGGCTGCCCCAGCTATATCTTCGGCTGCAGCGTTATCTCTCATCGTGTCTTCCTGCATCGCTTCTTCTCTTTCCATATCTGCCACTTTCCTTGCCGCCTTTCTTATCCTTCCTCGCCCTTCGGCTTCTTGAATATATTGTCTAACTGAACCTTTAAGGTCTTTAAGTTATCTACCACATTCTCATAATCCATGCGCTTGGGTCCGATAATACCTATAGTGCCCTGCATTCCCTCTCCTAATTCATAGGTTGCGGTAACTACACTGCAATCCCGCATGGTTGCCACCGGCGACTCATTCCCAATATACACCTGAATCCCCGTCTCCTCCTCATTGGAGAGGGTCTGGTTCACCAAGCTTACCAGCTGCTGCTTCTCCTCAAAGGTTGATATCAGTTCACTTGCCTTCTGAGAATCACTCAGTTCAGGATATTTAAAAATATTCGTTGCACCGCTGGTGTAGATCTGAAGATCTTCATCCTCTTCCACCGCCGCTGCCACCGCGTCCAGCACATCGCTGATGATGTTGCTGTGAATCCCGGCTTGTTCCTTCAGTCTCGCTATCGTCACCAGATTAATCTCCTCCAGAGATAATCCGTTTAAGCTGGTATTGAGAAGGATGTTCAGCTTCAGCATGGTCTCATTATCCAGAACCTCTGTCACAGCAATCATCTTATTCTTGACGATATTTCCTTCCGTCACGATCACTGCCAGCATCTGGTTGGCGTCCACCTGGGACAGTTGGATGAACTTCACCTTGTTCCTGTGATAGGAAGGAGCCGTGATCATAGTCGCATAATTGGTGTTGTTGGCCAGAAGCTTTACCACCTGCTTTAAGACCTGCTCCATCTTCTCCGTGCGCTCAATCATAAACTCCTTGATCTCTGTGACTTCCTTCTCCTTCTGTTCCATCAAATTATCCACGTAAAAACGGTAGCCCTTATCCGATGGAATCCGTCCGGCGGAAGTGTGGGGCTGGACGATGTAACCAAGCTCCTCCAAGTCTGACATCTCATTTCGGATGGTTGCGGAGCTTAAGTTCAGATCCGAATACTTGGAGATAGTTCTGGAGCCTACCGGCTCCCCGGTCTCCAGATAATTCCGGATGATTGCATGTAAGATTTTTGTTTTTCTCTCATCTAATTCGTGCATTCATTCACTCCTCTGGATTCAGAATTTCCTTTCTGTGGATGTCTTTGTGTAGTTTGTTAGCACTCGACGTTTAAGAGTGCTAACATCTATGTACTTAAGATAGCACTATCGTTTTTCTTTGTCAATAGGAAATTTTCGAATTTAGAATTATTTTAGAAAATGATAGAGGAAGCCGCTGCCGGCCTGAAGACCTTGTCCCAGACCTGTTCCATATATTTTATGGAGGACGGGCTGGAATTATACGATTCTCCGGCCAGCATAAGAAAAGGTTTTTCGTGTGCCATCAGCAGCACTATTTTAATACCAGCGAATCTCTCCGCCCCCCAGGGAAAGTTCGAAAGCGTCTCCCCTTACGTCATAGATGATCGTCTCCTGACGTTGATCCGTGTTATTTACCACGCAGTATTTTCCATTTTCATAGGCATGTACATCCACGTAAGGATTGGCGCTGAACCACCGGAGCAGCTCACGCTCGCCATGAGCGCTCCACATCACTGCACGCAAAAGCAATCTGGCGTTTTCCAGAGAATACGGTAGTCCGCTGATATAGACGGCACGCCCTTCCTTCCCGTCACGCACCGCAAGCTGCACACCGCGGGAATATATACAGAAATTAGATAAGAGTCACGATGCTTCCTCCATCCAGACGTAATGCCGAATCCAAACGCAAAAAAGAGAGTCCGCATTTCCCGTCACAGGATAATTGCAGACTCTTCTCATATCTTCTTTATTTAAACCATTTTCTCAATCTTACATGTATGCTTCCGCTTTCCAACCGGGGCATCCTTGTCATAATTCACTCCTACAAGTAAAACATCTCCGCCATATTCCTTAATCGCATCGGGATACCGTCTATCCTTGATCTGTTCGATGGCTCCCTCCGCTGATTTGTTCCACTTCAGTTCGATTACCAGCACCGGAAGAGGTGAATCCTTCTTGGGCAGGTATACGATATCCGCGTATCCGGCGCCAGCCGGCAGTTCTTCAAACTTCAGATACTCGTCCGCATAGCTGAAATACGCCCGCTTGATCACGCTGCGCAAGGATTGTTCACTGTTGTAGTAAAGTGCCGCTTCTTCTCCGTGGATCTTCTCAATCTGCGCAGCCACCGCCTCTGCATCCTGGTGGACAGTATCATAGATAAGCTGTTCGCTCTCCCGGACACGGCGGATTGTCTCGTCACGCTTTACCTCCCGGATAGTCCCTACAAATTCCATGCGGATCTCCTCATTTGGAATACGCACCTTACCAGTCGTCTCATCATAAGCCAAATATCCCAGATGGATCAGCAGTGTCAGCACGTCGTCCCGGTTCCGGAAGGTCACCAGGTCATTGGCAAAGGCTTTCGTATCCACCTTGACCTCCACGCCGCCAATAAGCTCTGTAACTGTCTTACCTAACCCGTCGAAATCAAGACTGATATACCCCATCAGACTCTCTGCCGCGGAGGTTGCCACCCAGTAGGAATCGAAATCATCATTGCGGATCGCTTTTATCACAGAATTGGGATTATATACAGATTCCACATCCCGAAATGCATAGCCGTCATACCATCGCTTCATCTGCACAAAATCCTGGTTACAATCTGCGCAAAGTTTTTTAACCTCGTTCTCGGTAAATCCAACGTAAGCGCCATATTTTCTGGGCTTCACCATTGTAAACTCTTCAAAATCCGATATTGCCGATTGCGATCCATCCTTTTTAACCGGAAGGATACCAGTCATATAGGCAGCTGCAAAAATCCGGTCTGTCGTTCCGCTGCTTTTAAACAGCGTGCGCAGAAATTCCAGATATTTTTTCTGAATCTCCGGCGCCTCCCGAATGGGAGCATCCCATTCATCAATAATCATGATGAATCTATTTC
>CABQGZ010000234.1 GCA_902463835.1 uncultured Lachnospiraceae bacterium | reverse complement strand
ATCCAAAACGTAGCGGACACTAACCTCACATCCTCGTTCCGAGTCTGTTCGCTAAGTGCCGACGTTTTGCAAGGGTCTGCTATGGGCCGCCCCCTTCTCTTGCGCTACTTTGCCAACAAGTGTGAGTACATCCTTTTTCCGGGGCTACACTACTAGCAATTCTTTGATACAGTAACGTCTGCGCTGACATCAATATCCTGTAGTTCCCTTTTTTCCACCGCCACCTTCAGAACTTCCTTGGGATATCGCTTCAGGAGTACAGATCCGCCTGTGTCTCCGGTAAGATTTAACAGCTCTTCTTTATATTCTGCGGAGAAAATTACGGGATTACCGTTTCGGGTTCCGTCGGTGAGACAGGCGATGGTCTTGGAGCTGGCGCAGAATTCTGATACGAGACGATGGATGCTGTCGGCTTTTATCCAGGGCTGATCGGCTACGGCAAAAAGATAGGCATCCGCCGGGCCCGCCGCGCGGATTCCATGATGGATGGAAGCGGTAATTCCCTGCGCGCTGTCCGGGTTGTAGACTGCCGCTGCGCCATACTGCTCTGATGCATGTAAGATCTCGTCGTACCTGCTGACTATGAAAAGCCGGGCCTCTACCTTCTGCTGTGCTGTCGCCTCTCCGGTTGTGTTCTTTTGATACGATTCTTTCTGTTCATCGGACATATTCAGCTGATATGACGTGTTCAACTTATCTGCTGCTCTTCTAAGCTGCTGCAATCCGTAGGTATACAATGGCTTACTGTCGATGATCTCCAGCAGCTTATTGGAGCCGTATCTTCTGCCGGAGCCGGAGGCCATATAGATAAATGCGAGCTTGTATGGTTGCGGTGAGTACAATATATTTTTCTCGTCTTTCAGGGAAAGCGCGGCGCCGCTTCTTCCGGTCCGTGCTATTATCCGGGCTGCCGCGTCCTTTTGTCTTGCTGTGTCCGCCTGATTCATGCAATAGAAAAAATCGGCAGACGGATACTTTTGCTGCAGAGGCTTTCCATAGCCTTCCTCCAGCAATCTTGCCAGCAGATTCTCTGTGACCTGACAGGCTTCTTTGGGAACCTCCTCCACTCCTGCCGCAGCTTCATCCTCTCCTTCTGTTCCTTCACACAATTCATGCAGTACCAGCTCTGCCTGGGCAAGGTTCCACCGATGACACACCTTATGGGCAGGCTCCCCCAGTCCTGACATGCCGCATACTGTCAGAATCCGGTTTACATTGCAGGGAATCACGGGCTCGTGGGCGGCCGGATATTTCACAGGCAGCATATGGGAGCCATCCGCCTCCACCAGGATCAGATCCGCCTGGCTGCAGATTTCCTCATAGCATGTATCTCCTAGATAACGCAGCTTGTCCTCTCCGCAAGGGAGGCCAAACACGGTGACGGTTCCTTTTTCCATCGGAGCAACTGATGTCTTATACGCAGGTGTTCTTTTGATATGTGTGGTGGTCAGGACAGCCACCCGCAGGTTATGTGCCGCCCCTTCCCTGGCCAGCCGCCCCATCAATGTGGTCTTGCCGCCGCTTCCCACAAGGGCAATGACACAGGGATAGATTACTTTTTCCATGTTCAGAATATTCCATAATTCCATCGTGAATTCTCCTCTGATTGTACCAGAATCTCATGAATTCCCCACTGCAAGTGCTCCTGGGTTTCGGCCCTATTTTCCCTGCACATACTCCAGATACAGCAGGCCTTCCAGCACAGCCCCGGCAATGCACCGGGCCTTGTCGGAGATACGGAAGCAATTGTCATACTCTTCCCGTCTCGGATCGATATCCGCCATTTTAAAGCCCTTTGTCACCGGATACCCCTCCCGTATCATTCCCCGCACCAGACCGGAGATGGCCGCTGTCACCGGAACCATTCCTTCGTCGCTCACCACCTGGGCAATGGGCTCTCCTGCCGCTGCATAATCGCCGATCTGACGGAGCACATGGATTCTCCCCGCAGCCGGCGCATACACCACCCGCTCCTTGTCGTAACCTGCAATCTTGCCCGGCACTCCCGTGTTGGGCATAGCGGAGCCACTGGCAATGATTCTTCCTAAGTCGTGACCCCGCATGGTCTCCACCACAAGATCCACATCCTTCCCGGCCACAAATCCAGGCCCAAAAGCGATGGTCTTATCCGCCATCGCCCGGTTTGTTCCCAGGTTCCTCTTTGCAAGGATTCCATCCACCAGCGCCCAGGGTCTTACCTCCTTTAAAACAAGACACTCCGGGTCTGTCATCAGAGCCGGATATCCCTGCTCCATGATTTTCTTCGCTTCCGTAAGATTTTTTGCATAAAAACAGAGCATGTCCTCCACCTTGGCCTTCCCGTCATAAACTGCCTCCGAGAAGGCGACCTTCCGACGAATGGCAGAAGGATGCTCTGATTCCAATATCAGCACCGGGTATCCGCACCGGCGCAGCTTATAGATGGTGCCGGTGGCGATATCCCCGCCACCGCGCACAATGATCAACTGTTTTTCTCTCTCCATCTGGAACTCCTTATCCGCCCGGAGCCTTCCGCGCTCCGACACCTCCCCATGAGCAGTCTCCGTCTCCCCATAAGCAATCTCCGCATTGCGAATCCTTTCACAGGCAATGTGCTCTAAGCTCTGTCCTCTTTCTGCGTCCTCCTGCCGTAGGGCGTACCCGCCAGCGGAAGAACAGTCTGGAACTGCCCGTTCCATCGGTAGTATGCCCCCTGCACCGCCGGTGCTGTGGGAATGGACGTGATCTCCCCGATTCCGATGGCGCCGTAAGCCTCACGAACCCCGGACTTCTCTATGATGATACTCTCCACCAGAGGCACCTTATCGGCCCGGAATAATCCCAGTGTACCATATTTTGCCCCTGGAACGCAACGGTCAAGTGGATATTGTTCCGTCAGGGCATAACCAAGAGACATGACCACGCCTCCCTCAATCTGCCCCTCCACGCTCTTGGGGTTCACTGCCCGGCCCACATCATGGGCCGCCACCACCTTCTGTATAGTTCCATCCTCATTCAAAATGCAGATCTGGGTGGCATAGCCGTAAGCCACGTGAGATACGGGATTTGGTACATCGGCACCCAGCTTATCCGTCCTGGCAAGATATTCGCCGTAGAATTCCATATTCTCTAATTGCTGTAATATATCTCCCAGAGCTTTGTCTTTTTTCTTCCCCTCATCGACCCTTTCCGCCGTTCCTGGCGCTTTTGGTCCTGCGGTCGCCAGGTTCTGCATCTTTCTCATAATTGCCTCTCTAAGCAGAACTCCGGCGCGCCTGCAGGCCTCTCCAGTGATCAGCGTCTGTCTGGATCCTGAAGTAGTTCCGGAATCCGGCGCTTCACTGGTATTTGGCGCATGGTAGACAATCTGCTCCATGAAAAGTCCTGTACTCTCCGCCAACATCTGCACCAGAACCGTTCCACAGCCCTGCCCTATGCAGGAAGCCCCTGCATGGATATGTACCTTACCGTCCTTCACCACCAGGCGCACACGACCAGTATCCGGCAACCCTACGCCCACTCCTGCGTTCTTCATGGCGCAGCCAATCCCCACATAGGGGCTGCTGTGGTATGCCTCCTTTACCGCCTCCAGCGTCTCCACAAGACCTGTAGCATCGTCCGCGATCTGACCGTTGGGCAGCACCTGACCGGGACGAATGGCATTCCGGTAACGGAATTCCCAGGGTGAGATTCCTACCATCTCCGCCAGCAGATTCAGGTTGCATTCCGTGGCAAAACAGGTCTGCGTCACCCCGAACCCCCGAAAAGCCCCGGCCGGCGGATTGTTGGTGTAAACAGCTGTCCCGTCAATGTCTATGACCTGATAATTGTATGGACCGGCCGCATGGGTACAGGCGCGCTGCAGGACAGGGCCGCCCAGCGAGGCGTAAGCCCCCGTATCCGCCACAACCACCGCTTTCATGGCCGCAAGATAACCGTTTTCATCACAGGCCGTGGTCAGATCGATCTGAAAGGGATGACGCTTGGGATGAACCACAAGGCTCTCTCTCCTGCTCAGCTTCATCTTCACCACCCGCCCGGTCAAAAATGCGGCCATGGCTGCCAGGTGCTGCACCGTCACGTCCTCTTTTCCACCGAACGCGCCGCCCACCAGCTTGTTCTCCACAATCACCTTCTCCGGGGGGAGCCCCAGAAGAATCGACGTCTCATGGCGGGTATCATAAGTGCCCTGATCCCCGGAATAAAGAAACACTCCGTCGTCAAAAGGCATGGCGATGGCGCACTCCGGTTCCAGAAACGCATGCTCAGTCCAGGGCGTCTCATAATGTCTTGTAACCTTGTATGGGGAGGCGGCGATCACTGCATCCGCATTTCCCCGAACCAGATGCTCATGGCTCAAAATATTTCCCACAGCATCCGCGTGTACCAATGCCGCCCCCTCCGCCAGGGCATCCGCAGGACAGGTCAAAGGCTCCAGCTCCTCATAGGCGACCTCCACCAGTTCTCTGGCCTGTTCCAGAAGTTCTGGCGTCTCGGCCACCACCAGGCAGATGGCATCCCCCAGGTAATGGGTCACATGCCCCACCGCGATCAGCGCGTCCCAGTCCTGTTTTAAGTGCCCTACCTTCCGCCTTCCCGGAATATCATCCGCCGTGTATACAGCCAGAACACCGGGGAGTGCAAGGGCTTCGGAAGCATCGATGGACAGGACGCGGGCTCTCGGATAGCGGCTCCTCACCGCCCCTGCGTACACCATCCCCTCAATCTCCACATCATCCACGTATTGACCGTATCCCAATACCTTTTCCTTCACATCGATACGCGGAATCTGGCTGCCTATACCGATTTTGGCAGCTTTTTTTTCACTTGGAACTGCTTTCTGTGTGATATCCGCTCTGCCACCCCTGATATTATCCGGTATATCCTCTTCCTTCGGAGACACCTCTCCCCGCAGAACTGCTCCGGCCAGGGCGATCCCGTCGATAATCTTCTTGTAGCCGGTACAGCGGCAGATATTGTTTCGGATGGCCGCTGCGATCTCCACCCGGGTGGGATTGGGGTTCGCATCCAACAGAGCCTTCCCGCAGAGTACCATTCCCGGGATACAGAACCCGCACTGAACCGCCCCCACGTCTCCAAAGGCATACACAAATGCTTCCTTCTCCCGTTCCGCAAGCCCCTCCACCGTTCGGATATGCTTTCCCGCCATGGATTCCATCTTCTGCACACAGGCCTTTGCGGGCTTCCCGTCCACCAGCACCGTACAGGTGCCGCAGGCTCCCTCGCTGCATCCGTCCTTCACCGATTTGAGATGAAGATCCTTCCGCAGAACATCCATCAGCCTGCGGCCGGAATCTACCGTAACCTCTGTGTCATTGATCCATACCGTACAAGTTGTGTCCATACGTTCCTTCCTCCATGACCTTCTCCACCGCATTGACAATATTATGATATCCGGTACAGCGGCAGAGATTTCCTGCCATATGCTTTTTTATAGCCTCCCGGGTCAGCTTCTCCCCTCGCTCCAAAAGCACGGTGGCTGACATGACAAACCCAGGGGTACAGAATCCGCACTGAATGGCTCCCTCCTCTATAAATGATTCCTGAATCCTGGTCAGCTCTCCGTCAGGCCCCAGAAGTCCCTCCAGAGTCCTGATATTTTTTCCTTCGGCCCAGACAGCCAGATAGATACAGGAGTCAATGGTCTCTCCGTCGATGATCACCGTGCAGGCGCCGCATTCCCCCACCTCGCAGCCCTTCTTCACCGAAGTCAGACCGAGACGGTTCCTCAGCATATCCAGCAGAGACTCTCGCACATCCACATACTCTGCAATCTCTTTCCCGTTTACGGTACAACGTACCAGCTGCATCTGTTTTTCCATGTCACATCTCCTCCTCGTATAATAAGTTTGTAAGCAAGAAAAACAGCTTACAGACTTATTCTT
>CABQGZ010000233.1 GCA_902463835.1 uncultured Lachnospiraceae bacterium | reverse complement strand
AAAGAATTCCAACCGTGCAACGGTTGATCCTGTCCGCATATCCCGGCACAGTTTTTTGTGCGGTGATCCTAATGTTATCTTCGCCGGTAATAGATGCAGTCTGTGCGCTGTTCAGCGTGATGGTGGATGCCGCATAGTTGATATTGGTGATTTTGCTGGAAATATCTTCCCATTCACCGTTGCTGTTTTTCCATTCCACAACAACCGCGCTTCCCTCATCCAAAGGCGAAAGGCTCATGGTGAATGTGGTTGAGCTGGTGTTATAAAACTGCTCCCTGAATTTCGGCTGCAGCAGGTTTACGGCTTCATACCCTGCGGATTTTTCGCTGGATTTTGCAATGGTAATGGTGGGAATATAGGAAATCTCCGTTGCCTTTTTTACGGTCGTACCGTCATATACAAGCAATGCCTTGCCGTCAATGATATACAGCTTGCTGCCCATCTGAAAACTTCGGCTTCGTGCATCGGCCATACCGTCATACAAAACAGCATCTTCCTTGTACATTTTCGTTCCGGCATGAATGATTCCGATTCCGTCACCGCGCCGCACATGATACCCGTTGATTCTGCCATCGTAGGTTTTTAGCTTTTCATAGCCCATGCACTTGCGTACTTTACCGGGCACATCACGAATCATGTTCTGCGTATCCGGGCTTTGATTGTCTGCGATAATACCGCTGGTATCCGTGAAATTGGCAGACACGAATTCCGATATAACGCTTCGCCTTTTATTCGATGACGGCATTATTGTCCTTACTGCCATTCCATCACCATCCGTTCACGCTTTGAAATTCCGTGTGTTCGTCTGCCGGGGGATTTCCTGCAAGGATAGAAAGCGCACTGTCAAACTGTGTTCGCCAGTTCAGCGCCGTTGTCAAGTCATCATCCATGTACAGCTGACTGACAACATACAGCACCAGAACCGCAATCACATCATCGTCCGCGTCGATTTCGTCCGTATCCCGCACATCGCTTTCTATCTTTTCGTATGCGCCATCATAATACCAAACCACATTCCCGCTCACGCCGGCCGGAATGATCAACCGGTTTGCAACAATACTTGCACCGTATAAAGGGTTTGGCACATCCTCATCGTCCAGAAGATAAATCTCAAAGCCGCCAACGCGTTTGAAATCCATTGCGATATCCGCAATATTAAAGCTTTGTTTTCTATCCGATAGCTCTACTTCAATTTCTGTGTTCTTTCGCGGCCACCGCACCGTGTTCCCAATAATGGCAAGGCCTTCATTGACTGCCTGCGGCATCATCGTCACATAATCACGGTTATTCTTGCTCGTTGTGGAAATGCTGCCGTTTTTTGAGGAAAACATTTTTCCGAGAACGGCAGTCTTAAATTCTCCCCAATACATTCCCATGGTTTGCTCCTTTTTTAAATATCCCCCGCCCCGTGTGCGGGGGATACGATTCACTTTTTGTCTGCGGTCTTTCTCGGCTTTTTAATGCCTATATATTCGGAAGAATAATTGCCATCTTCCAATACTTTCAGCACACGAAACCATCTGCCGCCATCCTCAAAAGTGTCACCCTCATGCAGGTCAGGCGGAATATAGCTCATTGTGCTCTCCTTACTTCAAGGTGGTTGCGCCGGTCTGAGTAGAACCGCCCAAAATGATATGTCGCCAGTCGGTAAAGCCAACGCCCATACGAGCGCGACCGCTGAAAATCATACCGTGGGTATGGATATCCAGATCTTCCTTCACATCAAGGACAAGGCGATCATAGAACATAGAACCTTCGATATCCTTATTTGCCTTGCTGGACATGATGATATAAGGCTCGGTGCTTGCAGCCGCCTGCCAGTAGGGGTCAACGATCAGTTTCCACATACCCTTGTTGATGTTGGCATCATTGAAATTGCTGCCAACCTGCTGGTCGCTGTTGATGATCTTTTTTGCCAGCCGAATCAGGCGATGGCAGTTGCCAGGCACAATCAGCGTATCAAACACATAACCCATGTGCTGGCCGCTGGCGTTTACGAAGTTAAAGCCGATGTTTGCCAAACGGTCAAGCATTTCATCATCATTGCCAAAAGCATTGGTGAATACATTGCTCTGTGCAGCGACACCGGTAAGACCGGTGTGCGCAGGGTTAAACAGAGAAAGGTTGTCAGGCGCCGTGCAATCAATGGCAGTGGTTCCGCCGTAACTGAAAGTCTTTGCATCAGATGCAACAGTAGCAACCAACGCAGCGGTTGCGAATTCAGGGCGAGTACGCTTGTAAGCACGAACCATGTTCTTTGCAGCGCGGCCGGTGATGTTGTGCAGGTTATCTTCTTTCATTTCGGGGGTGATAGAGTATTCCTTGCCAAAGCTGATATGCTTGATCAGCTTTTCATTGACATTCTGCATAGTGTCAGTAGCAAAAGTGCCGCCTTCTTCAACGGTATGCATGCTCTGGTAGCCACTGGAACCAACCGCCTTTTCACCAAATCGGTTAGAGGTCCGCACATTGAAAACCGCTTTCCCAAGCGCATAATCATCGCTCTGCTCGGTATCTGCATCCGCCATCTTCATGTTGATGAACTCGGCTTCCTCGTTCCATTCGCTGTTCAGCAGGTTATCAGATTTCTTAATGGTAATAGCCATAATGTTTTACTCCTTTTAATGCGTTTTTGCCCAAAGTTTATTGAGCTGCTCGTCAGTTTTGTCGGGGAACTGATCACGATAGAATGCCATCTTATCCGCAGGGATCGTGATTTCTTCACCGCCAGCCTGTGCCGTTGCGGTTGCTTTCACATGGCCTGCGCCCTTTGCATCATTGATTGCCTGCTGTCGAACTGCGGCTTCTCGCTTTTCGTTCACGCTCTTGGAAAGTCGTTCCATGCAGGCGTAACGATAGGCTTTAACCGGGTCAATGCCCTTTTCGCAAAGGTCGTTAAAGTCGTTCAGCTCGGCAATGTTCCCGATGTTGTGCGGGTCGCCGTTCAAAGATGGGTCGATTTTCAGAATTTCATCAAGAGCGGCAATATTCTTTCGGTCTTGTTCTTCCTGCTTCTGCTGTTCCAGCCATTCATTTGCTTTTCGCACGGCTGGAGCTTCCTGTACAGCTTCTTTGATAAGCTCCGAAATATCTTCCCCCGCTTTTGCACCTTCCGCGATACGGGCGTTTCTGCGTGCCTCACGCTGTGCCGCAACAGCCTGCTGATAATCCGCAAAGCTGGCAATGGGTTTGCCTGTTACCGGATTTACTGCACTGCCGAATGTTTCCACAGCCCATTTGTCGATTTCCGACATGGCGCGGCGGCGGCCCTTTTCCTCTGATTCAATTCTGCGTGCTTTCCATCGCTCGTTTTCCTCGTGCTGTTTTTCTGCATCAGGCTCACCAGTTGCGGGCTGGCTTTCCTCAGATTCGCTTTCTGCACCCTCTGCATTGGTTTCTTCCGGGGCAGCTTGCCCGGTCGTTTCCTCGGTAACGGTGGTATCTACAGTTTCCTCGGTCACTACGCTGCTGTTCACATCAGTCATGGTTTCTCTCTTTCTGCTATTTCTCGCCATAGCTGGCTAAAAAAAATAGAGATGCAGCAAATACCGCATCTCTATAATCACTATGTCATTTCCGTCTTGATCGGGGCTGTTTCCTCTCCGTAGGCTGGGCATTTTTTATTCCGGCATACGGGAGTAACCATCATAAATGCTTTTGTCTGTGTGTCCGGGGAATCATCCCCCTCAAACACAATGTGTGGTTTTTCATTCCGCATTTCCAGTTTGCATTTCGGGCAGATCATAACTTCACCCCCATTGCAGCAAGGTTTGTCAAATCCTCTTTCTGCACCGTGGTGCGGTCATCAATGCCGTTGTTCCTGATGGTTTCATTGGTTATCGTGGGCATAGACTGCTGCATCATGGCCATCTGCTTTTGGATTTTGGCTTTAATACTTTCGATTGCCTTTCCTGCGCCGGGGTACTTCGCTTCTTTCAGCAGTTCCCAGTACAAAAGATTTGTATCATCCTGCCCGATTGCACCGTATGCACCAGCTTGATACATCACGCTCATCATGTTCCACATATTTTCATGGTTACTGGCAACCGTGGCACTTTCATCTACCCGGAAAATGAATTCTGTATTCCAGTACATTTCCCCGGCAGCATCCAATTTGATCAGTTCTTTTGGGTCGAAATGCGAATAAATCTTCTCGCCGTTCGTGCTTTCATACGAATACGGAATAGCACCGCCGCTGAATGCCATATAGGTTTGAATGATCAGATTGGCCAGTTCTTCCATGAACGCATATTTCATACTTCTGCGGCTCGACAATCGTGCAGCCGACTGGTTGGCACTAAACTGCTTTGCACTGCCAGATACAGCCGTTGTATCCTGCTGGCCTAAGAATGCATTCGTCAAGCCCAAAGCATCCTGTGCCTGCGACTGAAAAACCGAACGGAAATTCATGTCCTTGTCAATAGACGGCTGAATGTTCAGCACATTGATCATGGAAACCTCATTCGGTTTTACACGAATGACTTTCAGTTCCTTGTTGCTTGTATCCACGGAAACGCCCTGCGGCAAGGTAACAAAGCTGCCGCCTTTCATCAGCTTTTCCTGCATCTTGCTCAAAACCTTGTTGATGCTGTTTTGCTGGTCTGCGATCACATCCACATCGCTGCGACCAAGGAACGAGCCGAACTTTGAGATATTGCGCCGCATAACGATGGGATATCGTTTTGGGCTGAATTGCGGTAAAACGGTTCTTACCTGCTCAACGCCGATTTGAATCGGCTGCTGGTTTGTGTCGTATTCTCCGTTTTCGTTCAACGGATATTGCAACGAGCCGTCAGGGTTTTGCGCATATACCGGGTCTCCGTCCGTCACGGCCTGCACCATATCGGTGCCGCCGCCTAATACAGACATTTGCATATCATCCAGAATTTCCGTCTGAACAGGCTTTGTAACAAACTTCTTGCTGCCGCACTGGCAAACTTCGCCGGTTTTGATCTGCCCGCATTTCTCACATACCGTGATTTTCCGTGCATAGTAGTCTGCATCGTATCGCAGAAACGCACGGTTCGCCCAAGAACAAACGCCAACTTTCAATTCGCCATCCACCATGTGTTTGAAATAGCAATCAATTTTTGTCGCTAATTCGTCACTATAGGTTTTATCTGCGCTTGCTTCTTTGCGGGCTTCCGGTTCATCTTCCGATAAATCCGATAACGGCACACCGTATTTGTCGTGAATGGACTGTTTGGTTTCCGCCGTTCGCACAAAGATATATTCGCATTGCTCAATCTCTGTTACACCGGGCTGCGGAATAACATTTTTCGGATGCAGAATCTTTACCGTGGCTTCTCCTACAGTATCGTGATAACCGCCGTCATTATTCCATTCCACAAGAAACGGAACTCCGCCGAACACAGCGCTCATTCGCTCTGCGCTGTCGTTCAGCTTCGCCATGCCGCAGCGCTCAAACTCCGTGCGAATAACGGCCTGAATGCTTTCCGCAGCCTTTTCATCTTCTTCGTGAATAGGGTCAACGCGCACTGTCGGAATCGTTGTGTCGATCTCACTTTCGATCAAACGGTAGGTGATGTTATAGCAGCAGTCGGCTTCCTGGTTGGAAATGCCGCCGCCCTTTTTTCGGATTTCCCGCGTGCCGTTATATGCCTTTTCCTGCTGGTTGATTTTATTCAGTTCCTGTTGATATGCAGCCTTGGCGGTTTCATAGAGCGCCTTATATTTCTGCATTTTTTCCAGATTCTCTTTTTTCATACACGCTCCAATTTTTTCAACTCGATTTCGATCTTCTGCTTTGCCTTATCCGATACCTTTGCATCAGACAGCAAATGCGAAAGCCGTGTTGCTTCATATCCGCATTTCTTGGCAAAATCTTTCTGTTTCACACCGGCGGCCATCAATCTGGCCTTGATTTTATTTCCCCATTC
>CABQGZ010000232.1 GCA_902463835.1 uncultured Lachnospiraceae bacterium | reverse complement strand
TTGAAGCCTATGGCGGGCGTACAGCTTCCCTGATCTGGGTTGCCACTCCCCCCAGTTTTTAAGGAGGATACCAATGAGCAAAAAACTGATCACTTTAGAACATATTTCCAAATCCTATGACGGCACTATGGTGCTGGATGATTTGAATCTATATATCCGTGAAAATGAATTTCTGACACTGTTAGGCCCTTCCGGCTGCGGCAAGACCACTACTCTGCGGCTGATCGGCGGCTTTGAGACGCCGGACTCCGGCCAGGTAATCTTCGACGGAAAGGACATTACCGCCCTGGCTCCCAACCAGCGTCAGCTGAACACGGTATTCCAGAAGTATGCCCTTTTTCCTCATATGTCCATTGCGGAAAATATCGCCTTCGGACTTAAGATAAAGAAGAAATCCAAGCAGTACATTGACGACAAGATCAAATATGCCTTAAAGCTGGTGAACCTGGACGGCTATGAAAAACGCAGCGTGGACTCCTTAAGCGGCGGCCAGCAGCAACGTATCGCCATCGCCAGAGCCATCGTCAACGAGCCAAAGGTGCTTCTCCTGGACGAACCGCTGGGCGCTCTGGATCTTAAGCTGCGGCAGGATATGCAGTACGAGCTGATCCGCCTGAAAAATGAGCTTGGCATCACCTTTATCTATGTCACTCACGACCAGGAGGAGGCGCTGACCATGTCCGACACCATCGTGGTCATGAATCAGGGCTACATCCAACAGATCGGTACCCCGGAGGATATCTATAACGAGCCAACCAACGCTTTTGTTGCAGACTTTATCGGCGACAGCAACCTGATCGACGGCACCATGCTGGAGGATAAGCTGGTGGAGATTCTGGGCACAAGATTCCCCTGTGTGGATGAGGGCTTCGGCCACAACCGGCCGGTGGACGTGGTCATCCGCCCCGAAGATGTGGAGTTGGTGGCTCCCGAGCAGGGACTCCTCTCCGGTGATGTGACCTCTCTGATCTTCAAAGGGGTTCACTGGGAGATCGAAGTGATGGCCGGTGGTTTTGAGTGGCTGGTGCATACCACACAGATGCATCCGGTGGGTTCCCGCGTGGGAATCAAAGTGGATCCCTTCAACATACAGATCATGCACAAACCGGAATCCAGTGACGAAAGGGCGGTGGAGATGGATGAATAGATTCAAGCGGCAGCTTCTGGCCGGGCCATACCTGGTGTGGATCATCGGCTTTATCCTCCTGCCGGTCATTATGATATTGTATTTTGCTCTGACCAATTCGGCGGGCAGCTTTACCTTTGCCAACATATTGGCCATCGGAGATCCCATCAACCGGAAAGCGCTGTTTCTCTCCCTGAAGCTGGCAGTCATCTGTACCCTGATCTGCCTGGTACTCTCCTATCCGCTGGCCATGATCTTAAGCAGGCTTCGAAACAGGCATCAGAACCTGATCGTGTTCATCTTCATCCTTCCCATGTGGATGAACTTCATGCTGCGTATCCTGGCATGGAAGCTGCTTTTGAGCAACAACGGAGTGATCAATACGATTCTGGGCGCTGTGGGGCTTCCTGCGCTGGATATTCTGAACACCCCAACCGCTGTTGTTTTTTGTATGGTTTACGATTTTCTGCCCTTTATGATACTGCCCATCTACAATTCCATGGCTCGTATCAGCAAGGACATCGTGGAGGCTGCCAGAGACCTGGGCGCCGGGAGCATCACTATCTTCTTTAAGATTATCGTGCCCCTGACCTTCTCCGGTGTTGTCAGCGGCATCATCATGGTATTCGTACCTGCCCTGACCTCCTTTGCAGTCTCAGATATCATCGGCGGCGGCAAGGTGCTGCTGATTGGAAATGTCATTGAACAGGCCTTCATGCAGGAGAACAACTGGTATCTGGGTTCCGGTCTGTCCATTGTACTGATGATCTTCGTCATTGTCAGCATGGCATTGATGAGCGCCCACGATAAAGAGGGAGGAGGTGCAGGCGTATGGTAAAGACAATGAAAAAAAGTGCCGAACGGCTCTATCTGGGGCTGATATTTTTATTCCTGTATCTGCCCATTATAGTACTGATCGCCCTCTCCTTCAACGATTCGAAGACAAGGGTGCAGTGGGGCGGCTTCACCTTGAAGTGGTATCAACGCATGTTTGACAGCGGCACCATCATGAATGCCTTTGGCACTACCATCCTGATCACACTGACCTCCGCCCTGCTGGCCACTTTGCTTGGCACCATGGCTGCAGTTGGGATCCATGCCATGAAGGTTCGGAATCAGTCCATCATGCTGGGGGCCACCAATATTCCTCTGCTGAACGCGGATATTGTCACCGGAATCTCCATGATGCTCCTGTTCGTTCGCTTTACGAAGCTTGGCATGTCCACCGTACTGATCGCACATATTACGTTCAACATCCCCTATGTGATCCTGAACGTATTGCCCAAGTTAAAGCAGTGCAGCCAGAACACCTATGAGGCAGCCCTTGATCTTGGCGCCACTCCCCTGTACGCCTTTTTCAAGATCATCTGGCCACAGATACGAGCCGGGGTATTTTCCGGATTTCTCATGGCTATGACCATGTCACTGGATGACTTTTCCGTGACGTATTTCACCAAGGGAGCCGGTGTCAACACCCTCTCCACCATGATCTACACCCAGATGCGCAAGGGCCTCAACCCGGAGATGTACGCCCTCTCCACCATATTGTTTTTCATTGCACTGATCCTGTTGTTGATTATGAACTTCGGTTCATCCAAAAAAGATAAAGTGGTAAAAGAAAGGATTTAAAAACATGAAAAAAAGTCTATTATTGCTGGCAGCCCTCGTTCTGGCTGTCCTGGCTCTGTCAGGCTGCGGCTCTGACCCGGAAAACACACTGGTCGTATTTAACTACGGCAAATACATGGACGAAGATGTCCGCAAACAATTTGAAAAAGAGACTGGGATCAAGATAAAATACGATGAGAGCGAGACTCCCGAAGAATTGTATACCAAATACAAGGCCGGCTCCATCGATTATGACTTAATGTGCACCTCCGATTACATGATCGAGAAGCTTATCGGTGAGGGTGAAGTCATCGAGATCGATTTTGATAACATACCCGGAATCGCAAACCTGGATCCCACTTATTTTGAACTTTCCCGCTCCTTCGATCCGGATAACAAATACACCATCCCCTACTTCTTTGGCACGGTGGGGATTCTCTACAATAAGAACATGGTAGATGAGGCTGACGTGGAGTCCTGGTCCTGCCTGTGGGATGAAAAATATGACAACCAGATCATCATGACCAACAGTGTCCGCGACGCTTTCATGGCTCCTTTAAAATATTTGGGATATTCCTTAAACACCACAGATGAAAAGCAGCTTCTGGAAGCTCAGGATATCCTCCTTGCACAGGCCCCACTTGTCTCCGCTTATCTGGTAGACCAGGCCCAGGACGAGATGGTTGCGGAAAATGCCGCCATGGCTCTTGTCTACTCCGGCGAAGCAGGCTTGGCTATGGAACAAAATGAAAACCTGGCTTACTCCGTTCCAAAAGAAGGTTCCAACATGTGGATTGACTCCTGGTTCATTCCCAAGACCTGCAAGCACAAGGAAAATGCCGAGAAGTTCCTGGATTTCCTCTGCCGGAAGGAAATTGCCGCCTTGAACTTTGAATATGTTTACTATGCCACCCCTAATATTCCGCTGTATGAAAGCCTGGATGAGGAACTTCAGCAAAATCCGGTCGTATTCCCCCCAAAGGATCTGCTGGACAAATGCGAGGTTTTGAAATCCCTAGACGAGAAATCCACCGCAACATACAATACACTGTGGAAGGAAATAAAATCCAGCAACTAATTTGCTGCCTACACACAGATCATCAAATGAACCGCTGACAGCAACCAGCGCTATGCTCCCGGCAAAGGAAGCATAGCGCTGGTCATTTTAATTTCATGTATAAAAGCGGGTAAGGATTCCCTTGCTCGTCATGGTCTGTCCGTCTGTAAACGTAAAATCCCATATGCTCATAAAAACCTTTCGCAAGCGGATTCTGTTCATTAACAGCCAATTCATTGACTGAATAATTTTCAATCCCATACCGGATCAGCCTTTTCCCCAGTC
The DNA here is from genome assembly GCA_902463835.1 of uncultured Lachnospiraceae bacterium. Lineage (GTDB taxonomy): Bacteria > Bacillota > Clostridia > Lachnospirales > Lachnospiraceae > 14-2. The sequence continues at coordinate 1,849 of CABQGZ010000232.1, read as the reverse complement.
CCTTCCCCCGCTCCTGGGGCGCAATAAACAGCATCTCAAGCTTTTGCTTTTCAGTCCCCATAAACGCAACAGGGCAGCTGTCGTCATTCTCCGCAACGATCAAATGGGCAATGCCATTCAATGCTTGCGGAACAAACTTTTTGATCTCTTCCACTTCGATCTCTGATAAAAACAGGTGCGTTGCCTTTACAGATTTTTCCCATACCTCTATCAGCTGTTCTACCAGTGACGGCATTCTTTCCTCAACCTCAAAAATCTTCATTCGTTCCTCCTCAAATTTGAGTGTAAATCTCGTTATCCCCTTATTATAAGCATGGCTATCTGCTATAATACATAGTCTCCATTCATTTCTTTTTCCATGATAACACACAGCATTTATGAGCTGCAAGCATTTTGCAAAAAAACACTTGTGTTTTTCTCGAAATCATGATACATTAGTTTCACGCAGATTCCACTGCGTAAATTTTTCTATCTATCCCTATATCTTCAGTCAACCTCTGATTTCATTTTCCCAATCTACAACAAACAGGAGGTTTTATGACTTACGAAGCTTTTAAAGAAACTCTATTGGCAGAATTATCGGGACATTTTCCACCGGATACGTCCATACACATTCATTCGATTCCAAGAAACAACCAGGTTGCGGTTGACGGTCTGACCATTTTGGAATCGGGTTTTAACATTGCACCCACGATTTATATTCAGGAATATTATGATAAGCTTCAGGATGGCGCTTCTTTTCTCGATGTATTTCGGCAGCTTCTTGATACTTATTACGAGTACAGGCCACTAGAAAATATCAATCCCACACTATTTCAGGATTTTCAAAACATGAAGGATCACATTGTGTACCGGCTGATCCACTATGACAGGAACCAGCCGTTGCTGGAAACGATCCCCCATCTTCCTTTTCTGGATCTTGCCATCGTATTCTACTGTCTGATTGCTTCCAATGATTCCGGCACTGCCACAATTCTCATCCAGAACTACCATTTACAACTCTGGAATACGAACACAGATGAACTCTATCGCTTAGCCAGAGAAAACACGCCCACACTCCTCTCCCCCCGCTTTGATCCATTGTCCCAGATGCTGGATGAGCTTTCTGCCTTCCTTTCTCCCCCCAAAGGCGATGAAAATACAGCTTCTGCCCCCACAAATGCTTCTGACGAATGCCCCCTCTTCCCCATGTATGTATTGACAAACCAGTGCCGGTTCTACGGAGCCGCCTGCGTTCTGTACCACGATCTTCTGGCCGATCTGGCCGCCAATCTGAACACGGATCTCTATCTCATTCCCAGCAGCGTCCATGAGATGTTGATCATTCCTGCCACGTCCGACATGACAAGGGAAGACTTCAACCGGATGATCCAGGAAGTAAACGCGACACAGCTGGAGCCGGAAGAGATCCTCTCGGATCATGTCTACTACTACAGCAGAGAAGAAATGCAAATGAGGGTTTGACGCAGCAAGGAGATCGTTACACCTGCGGCGAAGGGGACGCCGCTTGGGCAGGCGCATAGTTTACGATGAAATTGACGAAGTGACGCCCCGATGAAAAGGTGTCCTAATATAGCGATAAGTTCCGCCCCAGCGAAAGATACATGCCCATATCAGACGCGCTTTCGCTCCAGGCACAGACGTAGCGGACACTAACCTCGCAGGCCGCTTTGCAGCCCGCTCGCTAAGTGCCGACGTCTTGCAAGGGTCTGAGTATGGGCATGTATCTTTCACTGGGGCTATTTTGGCGGTAAGTTTAGGACACCTTTTCACCGGGGCTGAATTCCTGCAAGGCGTAAACCATGCGCCTGCCCAAGCGGCTGTTTTGCGGCAAGCTGTACCTACAGCT
>CABQGZ010000231.1 GCA_902463835.1 uncultured Lachnospiraceae bacterium | reverse complement strand
ACAAGGACAGCGGCAAAGCAGTCACTATCCAGAGTATAAGTGAAAATAATGCAAAAAGCAAGATTTACATAAAAAATAACAGTTTTTATATAGCGGGGGCATACCTGGTATATTATCCTTGACTTATAAGAATGAAATAAGTAAGGAGCAACAAAATGGACAAGGTTTATACAACAATGGAAGAATTTCACACCCAGAATGCAGAGATTTCCGCCGGTTTGCCTTTTCTAAGGAAGACCGGGGCGCTGGCCAGGGAACTGACCATCTGCGGCCGAAGGATTCCGAACCGACTTGCATGCCAGGCCATGGAGGGCTGTGACGGGACAGTAGAGGGAGCGCCGGGAGAGTTGACGATCCGCCGGTACCAGCGGCTTGCAAAAAGCGGAGCTGGAATCATATGGGTGGAAGCCGCCGCGGTCATGCCGGAGGGCCGGGCCAATCCGAGACAGCTGCTGATTGGGAAAGCGAATCTGGATGAATTCAAGAAGCTGGCGGAAATGATTAAGGAAACGGCCATGGCGAAAGGGGGCCGCGAGCCGGTGGTGATCCTGCAGGCCACCCATTCAGGACGCCACAGCAAGCCGGAGGGGACTCCTGCGCCGCTGATTGCCTACAATCATCCGATTTTTGAAAAAGACAGCCCCATTGCCCGGGAACGGATCGTCAGTGACGATTATCTTGATCGGGTGGGCGAGGCGCTTGTACAGGGTGCGGTGCTGGCGGAGCAGACCGGCTTTGACGGCGTGGATATCAAGTGCTGTCACGGTTATCTGAATGCGGAGCTGTTGTCAGCTTATCAACGGCCGGGCCGTTATGGCGGGAGCCTGTCCAACCGTACCCGACTGCTGCGGGAGAGTATTTCGGGAGCTATGGCGAGCTGCGGCAGACAGTTCATCGTGACTACACGGCTGAATGCATACGACGGTTTTGTCTATCCCTACGGCTTTGGCACGACACAGGGAGGCGGTCTGACCTTCGACAGGACGGAACCGATGTGGCTGTTAAAGGAGCTAGCGAAAATGGGTGTGGAGCTGGTGGATATTACCATGGGAAATCCCTATGCCAATCCTCATGTGAATCGTCCCTTTGCACACGGAGCTTACGTGCCGCCGGAGCACCCTCTGACTGGAGTTGCAAGAGTGCTTGGGGGGATTGCTTCTTTAAAGAAAGAGGTTCCCTCTCTCACCGTGATCGCTTCGGCCTTGTCTTATTTGGGCGTGGCGGCGCCCCATGTGGCGGCAGCCTATGTGAAGAACGGCGGCTTTGACGTGGCGGGCTTTGGCAGGATGATCCTGGCATATCCGGAGTTTGCCAGGGACATTCTGGAAAAAGGAGAGCTGGATGCCGGGCGGCTCTGCGTCGCCTGTTCCAAGTGTACCGAGATTATGCGGGCGGGCGGTACGCCGGGCTGTGTAGTGCGCGACAGCGGGGTGTATGCACCGATTTACCGTGAGTATTGCAGGAAAAATATAGAAAGTGGAAAAGAAGGGAGATCCGTATGAAGAAGGTTGCTTTAGTTACCGGAGTGGCAGGAGGAATCGGAGCCGCCACCGCAAAATTATTGCTACAGAACGACATCTGCGTAGTTGGAATGGATCTGGCGGAGAGGCCGCCGCAGGAGTTATCAAAAGATTTTCAATATATTCGGGGGGATCTGGGCAGCGCTGCAGACCGGGCCGCATTTTTGCAAAAGGCCATGGATTGCTGCGGTCACATTGATATCCTGGTAAATGTAGCGGGAGTTGCCCCGAGGGTGCGTGCGGATCTTCTGGATATGACGGAGGAGAGCTATGATTTCGTCATGGATATCAATACCAAGGGTACTCTGTTTTTAACCCAGGGAGCTGCCAGAGAGATGCGGAAGAACCAGGGAGAGCAAAAGGGCTTTATCGTCAATATTTCTTCCATGTCGGCCTATACAAGCTCAACCAGCCGAGGTGAATACTGTATCTCCAAGGCGGGAGTTTCCATGGTCACGAAGCTGTTTGCTGATCGCCTGGCGGAGTATGGAATCGCTGTAAATGAGATTCGGCCGGGAATCATTGCCACTGGGATGACTGCAGTGGTGCAGGAAAAATATGATCGCCTGATTGCGGACGGTCTGCTTCCTATCCGGCGCTGGGGCAGGCCGGAGGATGTTGCGGCGGCTGTGCTGGCATTGTGCAATGGGTCACTGCCCTATGTCACGGGACAATCCATCGATGTGGACGGTGGCTTCCATATTCAGCGTCTGTGAGGTGCGGGATGAAGGAACATACTTATTTCTATGATGTGATCGTAGTGGGAACAGGAGCGGCGGGCTACAGCGCCGCCTGTCGGGTGAAGCAGTCCGGAAAGAAGTCGGTGGCTATTGTGACGGAGGATGTCTGCTGCGGAACCTCCCGAAATACAGGCAGCGACAAGCAGACCTATTACAAATTGGGACTGGGCGGCGATTCGGCGGACAGCATTGGCCGGATGGCGGAAGACTTGTTTCGCTGTGGATCTATGGATGGAGATAACGCGCTCTGCGAGGCGGCGCTGTCTGCCCGGTGCTTTTATTATCTGTGTGAATTGGGCGTGGAATTTCCTGTGAACCGGTACGGGGAGTACGTGGGATACAAGACGGACCATGATCCTTGCGCCAGGGCCACTTCTGTGGGGCCGCTGACCTCGAAATTCATGACAGAGGCATTGCAGAAAAATGCAGAGCGGCTGGGGATCCAGGTCTATGATGGGATGCTGGCGGTAGAGATTTTGAAAGAAGATTTGGGTGATATGGTCGGCACGGGGAAGAACGGCAGGGTGTGCGGGCTCATTTGCCTGGAAAAGACTGGCGGCAGCTTTCACGTATTTTTTTGTGAGAGCATTATTCTGGCTACAGGCGGCCCGGCAGGGATCTATGCAGACAGCGTGTACCCGGAATGTCATACCGGAACCAGCAGTCTTGCCCTTCTTGCAGGAGCAAAGCTCCAGAACCTGACGGAATGGCAGTATGGATTGGCGTCCGTGGATCCCCGCTGGAACGTGTCAGGCACCTACATGCAGGTGCTTCCCAGGTTTGTTTCCGTGGACGCGGAGGGCAGGGAGAGGGAATTTCTGCTGGATTATTTCGATGACCCATATCGGGCGCTGTCCATGGTGTTTTTAAAGGGCTACCAGTGGCCTTTTGACAGCAGGAAGGCAATGGGAGGTTCCTCGGTGATCGATCTGTTGGTGTATCGGGAAAGCGTCCTTTATGGGCGCAGCGTTTTTCTGGATTATACCAGGAACCCCTTTGGGCTGGACGAGATCCCATATGATCGGCTGTCCCAGGAAGCGTTGGCCTATTTGGAGAAAGCAGGGGCCTGCTTTGGAACCCCTATTGAGCGGCTGCTTCGGATGAATGCTCCGGCGGTGGAGCTGTATGCGGATAAGGGGCTGGATCTGAGAACCAGCTATCTTCCCATCGCGTTGTGCGCCCAGCACAGCAATGGCGGGATCGCTGTGGATCTCTGGTGGCAGACTTCGGTGGAGGGACTTTTTGCCGCGGGCGAATGTGCTGGGACTCACGGGGTCACGCGTCCTGGCGGCAGCGCGTTGAATGCCGGACAGGTGGGGGCGCTGCGGGCGGCGGAGCTGGCTTGCGCCGTGAAGCGGGAGTTGAGGCCCAGGGAGGAGGTGTCTAACAGCGATGCCGGGAGGAACAGCGGTATAGAGGAATACCGGCACTTGTATGAGCTTGCGGAGAAAACTCTGCAGAAGCATCTTGATTTTTGCAGAAAGATGTTGGAAAATGATAATAATGTGACAGAAATAATTGCGGAGACGCAGCGCAGGATGAGCGACAGCGGCGGAGCCATCCGGGAGCATGAACGGATGTGCTGTGCCAGGAAAGCGGTGGAGGAGCTGTTGGGTTCGTTTGCGAAAACCGTTGGTGTTGCGGGAACGGAGCAGCTTTATTGGGCCTATAAGCTGAAGGATATTCTCATCATGCAGGCTGCTGTCCTTACGGCTATGATTGATTTTGGCGAGAAGACCTCCGGCACCCGGGGCTCCGCTCTGTACTGTGACGGGCGGGGCGAAAAGGATCCGAAGCTGGAGGAGGTGTTCCGTTTTTCATTGGAAGAAGGGGCGAGCCTTGGAAGGATCCAGGAGATTTTAAGAGCGGAGAAAGGCTTTGAGATTGCCTGGCGGGACGTCCGTCCGATTCCGGAGCGGGAGGATTTCTTTGAGAATGTCTGGCGGCAGTACAGAGAAAACAGGAATGTATATTAGTACATGAAATAGAGAGGTAGAAAAATGTATCAGCTTGGATTAGTTTCCGTATCTTTTCGGCAGCATACGCCGTGGGAGATTATAGCGGCGGCAAAGCAGGCGGGACTTGCCTGCATCGAGTGGGGCAGCGACGTTCATGCGCCCTGCAGTCAGCCCGACAGGCTAAAGGCCATCCGGGAGGAAGGTGAAAGCAGCGGGATTTCCTGCTGTTCCTATGGCACATATTTTCGGATTGGAGTGAATCATACGGAAGAGATCCTGCCCTATATTGCGGGTGCGAAGCTTCTTGGCACGGACATTCTGCGGGTCTGGTGCGGCGATAGGGACAGCGAACGCTATGGGGCAAAGGAACGGGAGCAGCTGTTTGCGCAGTGCAGGGAACTGGCGGGTATCGCAAAGGACAACGGCGTAACGCTCTGCATGGAATGTCACGGCAACACCTTCACCAATCGGGCGGAGGGTGCGCTGGCATTGGTGGAAGCCGTTCGTTCCCAGAATATCCAATTGTATTGGCAGCCGAATCAGTTTCGCACACTGGAAGAAAATCTGACCTATGCCAGGAAAACGGCGCTTTATACGCGGCATATCCATGTGTTTTTCTGGAAGGAGTATGACAGGTTTCCGCTGGCGGAGGGCAGGCAGGCCTGGAAGGAGTATCTGAAGGAATTTCCGGGGGAGCGTGCACTGTTACTGGAATTTATGCCGGACAACCGGATAGAGACCCTGCCGATGGAGGCAGAAACACTTAGGCAGATTATATGGGAGGAAGCGTAATGAAAGCCATTTTTTGCAATAAAAGCAGTGAAAATGTAGTGCGGGTGTATACAAAGCAGGTTTTGAAGCAGTTGGAGGAGGTGCTGGGTAAGTCCTGGAATATCTATAGAAAAGAAGAGATCATGTCCGCTCCGGAGCAGTTCGCGGAGGTGGAATATATCTTTAGCACCTGGGGCATGCCGACATTCTCCGAGGAGGAGATAAGGACATGCTTTCCGGCGCTGCGGTGCATATTTTATGCGGCGGGAAGCGTGCAGAGCTTTGCGCAGCCCTTCCTGCACTGTGGGGTCAAGGTGTTCAGTGCCTGGGCGGCAAATGCCGTCCCGGTTGCGGAGTATACGGTGGCTCAGATGATCCTTGCCAACAAGGGATTCTACCAGATGCAGCGGGAGATGAGTGTGGGGAACCTTGCGGGAGCAAGTGCATACAAGGAAAATTACCTGGGAAATTATGGGAATACGGTGGGGATTCTTGGCGCAGGCATGATCGGAAAGCTGGTGATCCGGATGCTGAAAGCCTATAACCTGAAGGTGTTGGCGTTCGATCCATTTTTGCCGGAGGAGAAGGCAGCGGAGCTTGGCGTCACAAAATGCGGTCTTCCGCAGCTGTTTGCAGAATCCCAGGTAGTCTCCAATCATCTGGCGAACAATTCTGAGACGGTGGGAATGCTGGACTATGCCCTATTCTCGCGCATGAAGCCCTTCGCCACCTTTCTGAACACGGGGCGAGGGGCTCAGGTGGTGGAGCGTGATCTGGCGCGGGTACTTTCGGAGCGGGAGGATCTTGTTGCGGTGCTGGATGTGACGTACCCGGAGCCGCCTGCAGAGGAGCATGCGTTTTATCGGCTTCCGAATTGCTTTCTGACGCCCCATATTGCGGGCAGCAGCGGCGACGAGGTTCACCGGATGGCAGCGTATATG
>CABQGZ010000230.1 GCA_902463835.1 uncultured Lachnospiraceae bacterium | reverse complement strand
TTTCTCAGATGAAACCGGTGGACTGGACAGTATTGTCATCAAATGCACCGCCTGTGGAAAAAGCCGCTCAATGGCTGGCAGTATGGCTAAAGACGCACTCCGCGGTTACTCCTGCTATGGAAAACGTCCTTGGTTGGGTAGTAAAAAGGAATATAATGATCCGGTATCCTGTACAGCACAGCTGCGGGCACTTCAGCGTGGAGCTTCCAATGTGTATTTTTCCATGACAGCAAGCGCATTAACCATTCCTCCTTGGAGCAGTAAGGTTCAGCAGGAAATTGCGGTACGATGGGAGCAAATTGAAGATATTCTGGCGAGCAACCCAGATGAATATGTCCTGAGAGCTGTTGTACAAGGTGTGTTCCATTCGTTATTGGCGATGCAGATTTGTACAATTGACGAGTTGATATCTGAGATTAAGAAGCGCTATAATGGCGGCGACGGAGGAGAGTACACCAAGCAGAACTTACTTGAAGATGAATATCGTGTTTTCTGCATGGGTGATTACGATAATCCGGATGATGTGCAGTTCAGAATTGCCAGAGCAGCGGTGCCGGAATTCCTTGAGGATTACATCGAGGATATTGTGTTGGCAAAACGTCTGCGTGAGGTGCTTGCATTGCGTGGTTTCCGTCGTATTACACCAGAGCAACCCAATGCTGATGATGAGCGGTTCAAAGGATATCACTTGTCCGGGGATTGTGTCCCACTTAGCGATGTTGAATTGAACTGGCTTCCTGCTATTGAGATGTTAGGAGAAGGTTTGTTCATCAAAATCAGAGAAGATGCCCTGGAAGAATGGGAGGAAGCCTTTGAAGAGGAATACCAGCCTATGCGGGATCGGTTGGAACACAGCAATGTGGGCTGCGATAATTTCTCTGCCCGATATGTACTGCTGCACACGCTTTCTCATTTGCTGATCCGGCAGTTATCGCTGGAATGCGGCTATTCTGGCGCTTCCATTAAGGAGCGGATTTATAGCACCTATCCGGAGTCTGATGTGAAAATGGCCGGAATTTTGCTCTATACTTCTTCGTCTGACTCTGATGGCAGTCTGGGCGGATTGGTGAGAAAAGGACTCCCGGAGTCTTTTGAGATGATTTTCAGAAACATGCTCCAGGAAGCTTCTTGGTGCTCTTCCGATCCGATTTGCATTGAATCTCATGCGCAGGGATATGACTCTTTGAATTATGCAGCATGCCATGCCTGTGCGCTCTTGCCTGAAACCAGTTGTGAAATGCGCAGCTGCTTATTGGATCGGGCAGCTATTGTTGGTACCATAAAAGACAGAGAACGAGGGTTCTTTGGAGCCTTGCTGGAATAACAGGAGATAGATATGGTTCAATTAATTCCAGATGTTCTGGCTCCGGAAATCAAAAGCCCTGCTGAAAAGCGGTTGTTTATCGAATTCCGGGATCATAGAACGAATAAAAAATATGTTGTTCTTCACTCATTGGGAATTGCAGAGCATACCAATAATATCTTCGGTGAGATTGATTTTGTAATTCTGTGCAACGAGGGCGTGCTGTGCCTTGAAGTTAAGGGCGGCCAGGTGTCTCGCAGAAATGGTGTGTGGGAATTTACAAACCGCTACAGCAAAATATCCCATAAAAATGAAGGACCGTTTCAGCAAGTGCAGGGTAATATGCAATCCTTAAGACAGTATATGGTACGGCGCTTGGGTAATTATGATCCGTTGGTGCGCTGCCAGTACGCATGTGCGGTTGCTATGCCGGACTGTCGCTTTGAGGCACCTGGTGTTGGCATTGATGTTGTTCCTGAGATATTGGTCGATGCCAAACAGTCATGGAACCTGGATACCCTGATTAATCAGGCGTTTGGGTATTGGCGCCAGACTTGTGTTGAAAAGCATGGTTTTGAAGGTGGACGACTGACAGATGCCGAAATTGACAAGCTGGCTAACCTGCTCCGCGGCGATTTCCATTTTGTTCCTTCTATGAAGGATACTGTGGAACGTGCAGTAAAAGAGTTATGTGCGTTAACTGCAGAACAGTATGAAGTGTTGGAGTCCCTTTTTGATAACCCGCGCACTATAGTTTCCGGTGTTGCTGGCGCAGGTAAAACCCTGATTGCTATGGAGCAGGCACGCAGAGCATATTGGGAAGGTAAAAGTGTATTGTATCTTTGTTTCAACCACAATATTGCTCAGTATGTGCAATACCAGTTTGAAAAAGACAATGTTTGCATCGAAGCAGTAACACTCCATGCATTTATGATGCGTGCCTGTGGTATTGATTGGTCTCCGGATCTGAACCGGGATTTTTATGAAACTGAACTGCCTGTTGCTTTTATGGCGGCGGAAGATGTTCCGGTTTATGACTTGGTTATTATCGATGAAGGTCAGGACCTGCTCACGGATACTTATCTTGAGTGTATTGATCGGATTGTTCAGGACGGATTGGGTGACGGAACATGGGCGATTTATTATGATCCAAATCAAAATATCTTTAATTCGTATGCTGAACTTGATGCGATGATTAAGAAGCTTCGCAAAGAAGCATATGCGATGAGCTGGAAACTGCGTGCAAATTGCAGAAACACCAAGCAGATCGCTAATGCCAATATTTTGATGACCAACATTCCAAATCAGGGGAAACCTACAGTTTCGGGTCCACAGGTCGAGTACGACAGTTATAGTGGAAAAGAAGACGAGCGCAAAAAGATCAATGCGATTGTTCGGAAAATTAAGGACAGCGGTGCGATTGGCAGCGATTTTATAATTCTTTCCCGATATACGCTGGCCAATCCCCTGAATGGACTTGGCCTCACAGGGCTGGACAAAGACCTTGGAACATTGAAGACAACGGGCCCGCTGTGGAAAGCAAAGAAAAATGATGTGAGATTCTCAACAATTTCAGGTTTCAAAGGATTGGAAGCAAAGATTGTAATAATGATTGATGTCGACCACTTTTCCGACGAAGACACGCGGCTGCTGAATTATGTGGCGGCTTCCCGCGCTTGCGCAATGCTCTATGTCCTTTATGACAGCGATGCTGAGCAAGAGCGTCAAAATATGATTTTGTCTGGCTTTACACAAGTCGGTACATAATAGTGGTCACGCATCAATACAAATGTAAGTTAGGACGGGGTGATGTATATGCCCAGATTTTTGGACCTGTTTGCAGGAGCTGGCGGCTTGTCAGAAGGATTCCTGAGAGCAGGATATGAAGCGGTAGCGCACGTGGAAATGGATGTAGCAGCATGCTATACATTAAAGACACGCATGGCATACCATTGGTTGAAAGATCATGATCAGCTGGATATCTATGATCAGTACCTTAATCGGGAAATTACCCGCAATCAGTTTTATGAACATATTCCGCATGGCGTTTTGGAATCGGTGCTGAATTACGAGATTTCCACTGAGACACTGCCTGCTATTTTCGAAGAAGTTGATGCTTTGGTGGGTGACGAACCACTGGACTTGATCATAGGTGGTCCCCCTTGCCAAGCATATTCTCTCGCTGGACGATCCCGGTCTGAAACAAGAATGGTAGGAGATCAGCGCAACTATCTCTACAGACACTATGCTGAATTTCTGAAAAGATATCGCCCCAGATATTTTGTGTTTGAAAATGTTCTCGGACTGCTGTCGGCCAAGGATGAAGATGGTACACTTCACTTTGATAATATGAGAGCGTTGTTCCGGGAGTGTGGTTATTCAACTGAATTCCGCCCTCTCAATGCTTCAGATTATGGTGTTCTACAAAACCGGAAACGAATTATCCTCATTGGAGTACGGGGAGAACATGAAGATTTCTACCCTGAAATTCCGGTTGTTCAGAATCGTTATTTGGTAAATGAAGTGTTTTGTGATCTGCCTGCTATAGCTGCGGGCGGTGGAACAACTGAACCTGTCCCAACAGCACACTATGATGGTGAGTATCTGTATGAATCCGGAATTAAGGAATATGATACTGAGCCGGTTACATTCCACCAAGCGCGACCTCACACAGAGCAGGATCTGGAGATTTATCGGATCGTTGTGGATACTTGGAACAGAACAGGAACACGTGTATCGTATGTGGACTTACCCGAAAACCTTCGGACACATCAAAACACAGCATCCTTTCTGGATCGATTTAAAGTGGTGGCTGGTAACTTGCCGTATGCGCAAACAATAGTTGCCCATATAGCGCGGGATGGTCACTATTTTATTCATCCTGATATTGAGCAAAATCGTTCGATAACGCCACGCGAGGCAGCAAGAATACAGACATTTCCCGATAATTACTGTTTCGAATCAAAGAAAGGTACCCCATCACGCACATTAGCATTTAAGCAGATTGGAAACGCTGTACCCGTGTGTTTGGCATATCATATCGCACTATCTTTACTCGCCAGATTTGCGGATCAGAATTGATTTTCAGGGAGGGATATTTGTGGCAGATGTGCATACACCTGAACAGCGAAGCTACAATATGTCCCGCATCCGAAACAAGAATACAAAACCAGAGGAACTGGTCAGAAAGTACTTATTTTCACAGGGATTTCGGTATCGTAAAAATGATAGCCGCCTCCCAGGAAAACCAGATATCGTATTGCCAAAATATAAAACGGTCATTTTCGTGAATGGTTGCTTCTGGCACGGGCATGAAGGCTGCCGATATTTTGTATGGCCAAAAAACAATGCTGAGTTTTGGAAAGAGAAAATTACCAGAAATATTCAGCGCGACAAACACAACAGAGAGTTGCTCTCTGATCAAGGATGGCGGATTATCGAAGTTTGGGAATGTGAATTAAAAAAGAAGTCAGTGCAGGAAACATTGAATCGCTTGGTACATGAACTTCATAATATTTAATTCCAGGGGGTAGCCGCTATGTCAAATGAAGTGTTTTTCGAAAGCAACAAAACATCAATCATGCTGGAAGGCTTGCTCCGGCAATGTGAATCCTTCGATCAATTTGAGCAAATATGTTCTGATGATATGCTTAACAGCGACTGCAGAACCAGTATTTATCTCATGCGTTTGTTGGATAAATATGGCTGGAAAACATCTGCTGCATCAGAAGCCGCCGAAATGTCCACAGGCTATTTGGGTCTTATTATCAATGGAAAAAATGCAACCAGAGATATGCTGATCCGGGTGGCCATTGCGATTGGTGCAACGGCAGAAGAAACAGATTATCTTCTGAAGTATTCAGGATATAACCCACTGTATGTGCGGAATAAACGTGATGTCATCATTTGGTATGGCATCTCCAAGAAAGAAAAGCTGAGCATAATCAATACCAACATTAAAAAGCGTGGATTGGAACCTTTGTACGGGGATGAAAAAACTGCTACTGACAGTAGTGGAGCATCTGTAGTTTCTGCGGTATAATTCAGGCAGATAAAACAACTAAGGAGATTACAGATATGAAAAACGAACTTATCAGCATTATTTCCCAGGCTTTCTACGGCAATCGTACTGGCACCGAAATCCGCAGAGAGAACATTGACCGTTTCATTCTGGGCTACCAAACCGATGATTTTGATGTGACTGAGCCTGTTGACCGCATGATCGTTCACCTGCTTGGTTCTGACACCCTGGTACTCATTTATAACAAGCACCGGGAAGAGGAGCGTCTGGAGGTCAAGGAACGTGCATTCCGCGAAGAAAACTATATTCTCAAGCCGCTGGCATCCATCCCGGAAATGAATCTGGACATCTACAGCCGTTGCATCGTCTGCCGGATGAATGCCGAAGGCGTCTTCGAAAGCGTGTGCGAAAGCGATTATGAAATCTGGGGCCGTTATCTTGCACCTTGATGCAGCAATGAAATGATACTTTTCACTAAATTGCAACGCTGCACAAAAGTGTGTTGCATTGTATCAAATAGTGTAGTATAAGCCAACTTAAAAGATGCATTTTGACTGCAATAATTGGTCGAAATGCATCTTTTATTGAATCTAATTGTTTTTTATTTTCTCTATCACAAT
>CABQGZ010000229.1 GCA_902463835.1 uncultured Lachnospiraceae bacterium | reverse complement strand
ACCCTTTTCCAAGAAAATCTTTTTCATTTTCCTCTTGACATATTACCAAATTGCTCTCACTGTTGTTCACCCCAGGCTGCCTGAAAGCCGGCAAACTCCTGGTCCGAACAGTAAATAATATGTCCCGGTTCCAATGTGTGATAAGACGGTTCGTTGCCCGGCCCATACTGATGAACGGTAGGATCGTACAGGATCTTCCTGCGCTGCCGCTCCAGAAAGGGGTCCGGCTGCGGCACCGCCGACAGCAATGCACGGGTATAGGGATGCGCCGGCCTGGCAAACAGCTTGTCCGCATCCGCCACCTCCACCAGCCGGCCATAATACATCACACCCACCCGGTCAGAAAAATATTTTACAACGCTCAGGTTGTGAGCAATAAACAGGATCGTCAACCCCATTTCTTCTTTCAATCTGTTTAAGAGATTAATCACCTGAGCCTGTACCGACACGTCCAGAGCAGACAGGGGTTCATCCGCCACAATCAGGCCGGGATTCACAGCCAGCGCTCGGGCAATGCCGATACGTTGGCGCTGCCCCCCGGAAAATTCATGGGGATAGCGGGTGGCATGCTCCGGCGAGAGACCCACCCGGGTCAGCATTTTAGCTACGATTTCATGGCGTCTCTTGTCATCAAGCTTTTCCTTCATCTCCAGGCCTTCCCCGATGATCTCCTGTACCGTCATACGGGGATTCAGGCTGGCCATGGGATCCTGGAACACCATGGCGATATGGTCGGTGAGAAATTTTCGCTTTTTCTTTGTCATTTTCCCGTGAATGGGCTGCCCGTCGTAATAGATTTCACCCGAGGATGGCTCGTACAGGCGCATAATGCAGCGGCCGGTGGTGGTCTTCCCGCATCCGCTCTCGCCAACCAATCCAAAGGTCTCCCCCTTCTTCACTGTAAACGAAACGTGATCCACTGCTTTTACTGCCCCTTTTTTCCCACTTTTGTCCCCAAAGCACATACAGAGATCCTTCACAGCAAGAATCGGCGTGTCTTGCGTCTCACTCATTGTCGCACCTCCTTCATTCGCTGAATACGATTTTTCAGTATCTTTGGCATCTCCACATGAGGCGCCTTCGGGTGCAGGAGCCATGTCGCCGCATAATGGGTATCGGAAATCCTGAAATACGGCGGCTCCTGCTCAAAATCAATGGCCAGCGCATAGCGGTTGCGTGGTGCAAACGCATCCCCCTTGGGCAGATGGATCATGTTGGGCGGGGCGCCTGGAATGGAGAAAAGTGTCTCCTTTGTTTCAAGATCCGGCATGGCGCTGAGCAGTGCCCAGGTGTAAGGATGCGCCGGCTCATAGAAAATCTCATCCACCGTGCCCCACTCCACGATCCGGCCCGCGTACATGACACAGATCCGATCCGCCATACCGGCCACCACCCCGAGATCGTGGGTGATAAATATCACCGACAGATCACGCTGTGCCTTCAGTTCCTTAATCTTATCCAGAATACGACTCTGAATGGTCACATCCAGAGCTGTGGTGGGCTCATCGCAGATCAGAATCTCCGGATCACAGGCCAACGCGATGGCTATTACGATACGCTGACGCATCCCGCCGGAAAATTGAAACGGATACTGGTCAAAGCGTATCTCCGGCTCCGGAATTCCCACATCCTCCATGAGGGAAAGGGCTTTCTGCTTTGCCTCCGCCTTGCTAAGATGCTGATTCTTCTCCAAAGCCTCACAGATCTGTTTCCCAATCTTCATAATCGGATTCAGTGCGGAGAGCGGATCCTGAAACACCAAGGATATCCTCCGCCCCCGAATCTCATAGAAATCCTTTTCCTTAAGCTTCGTCAGATCTTTTCCGTCGTAAAGAATCTCTCCGGAAGAAATCGATGCATTCTTCGGCAGGATTCCAAGCATTGCCTTGGTCGTAACCGATTTCCCGGATCCGCTCTCCCCTACGATTGCCAGTGTCTCTCCCTTGTGAAGCTCCAGGCTCACTCCCCGCACTGCCTGCACGGTGCCTGCCCATGCCCGGAAGTTTACCGACAGATCATTTACGCTCAAAATTGTATTTTCCATCCTCATACCTCCTCATACGCCCCGCTGGGTGGGATCAAACGCATCCCGCAGACCATTGGACATCAGATTGAAGCAAATCATCAAGATTGAGATTACAACTGCCGGGAACAGCACCTGGGTAGGATATGTCATAATGACCTTCTGCCCATCCGCAAGCAGCATGCCAAGAGAGGTCTCCGGCGGCTTGATACCCAGTCCTAAAAATGCCAGAAATGCCTCCGTGAAAATAGCGCTTGGAATCGCGGTCATCACACGTGTGATCACCGGGCCAATCGCATTGGGCAAAATATGCCGGAAGATCAGCGTGCTGTCCTTCACCCCAAGAGAGCGGGCGGCCAGCACATAATCCTGCCCTTTGAAGCGGTAAAACTGCGACCGCACCAAATTGGCGGTGCTCACCCAGTTCTGCAGCAGCAACGCACACACAATGGTAAAGAGCCCTGACCCAAAATATAATATGAACAGCGTCACAAGAACAATCTGCGGGATCGCATGGATGATCTCCGTGAAACGCATCAGCACCATATCCACCTTACCGCCATAATAGCCGGCAACGCTGCCGTACACAATTCCGATCATGCAATTTGCCAGGGTAGACAGCACGCCGATCAAAAGAGAGATCCTTGTGCCCCGCCACAGGCGTGTCCAGAGATCACGCCCCAGATAATCCGTGCCAAACCAGTAGGCAGTTCCCTCTTCAATGCCCATATAACGGTAGTAATCCACCTTCACGTCCACCATCTCCACGCCCCGGATCACAGTGACTTTCTCACCGATCTCCATCACGCATCCCTCCGGCAGTTCCTCAACGGAGGCCATGGGACGGTTGTTCAGCCACCTGGAGCCATCCAGCACTCCAAGCTTCTCAAAAAGCGGTATCTTGGCTGGAAGATTGGCATGATCCGGATTCTGGTCATTGTACCCATAAGGAACCATACAAGGTCCCACAAAAGCCATAAACACAACCAGCAGAACGCCGATAAAGGCCGCGATGGATGCCTTGTTTCGCGTAAAGCGAATCCACGCGTCTTTGAAAAATCCAATCTGCTTATGTTCAAATTTCTGATCCGTCTGATCCATATCCATATTCACCAGCCGGAATTTTTCCTGCGGCAGCTCTGACAGCTCGGGCTGTTCCTCCGCAAACCGAAAACGATCACTCACTCTTGCGCCCTCCTATTCGAATACGTGGATCGATGATACCGTGCAGAATATCGATTAGCAGAATGGCCAGCAGACTGATCAGCGTGTAGTAGATCAGTGCGGCCAGTGTCACCGAATAGTCGGCAGCATTGATGGAATTCACAGTAATTCCCCCGAGCCCCGGAATACCGAAGATGCTCTCCACCACCAGGCTTCCGCTCATGATACCCACGAAGGCCGGAATCATAATGTTGATCACAGGAAGAAGGGAATTGCGCAATCCGTGACGCACTGTGGCCTGCACACGCGTCAGCCCCTTGGTCCGGGCCAGCAGCATAAAATCAGAATTCAGCGTCTCGTTCAGCTCCGCCCGCAGATAGCGCGTGATCATGGCAGTCGGGCTAAAGGAGAGCGCCAGAACCGGCAGCAGCGTTGAGGTAAAACCGGACAGTGTTCCGTCATACAACACTGGGAACAGCTGCCATTTGAACGCCAGGAAATACTGCAGCACAGTCGCCACCACAAACGAGGGAACGGAAATAAACAATACTACCCCAAAGGATACCACATGATCCACAATACCGTTTTTCTTCAACGCGGCCAATATCCCGAATGCGATCCCGAAGGGCACTGAGATAATCAACGCCATGAATCCCAGATACAGGGAAATCGGAATGCGGTCCGCCATAATCTGCCATACCCCCACATTGGAATACAGCTTCAGCGATACGCCCCAGTTCCATTCTGTCACGATTCCTTTTAAAAACAAGAAATACTGTTCCATAATCGGTTTATCTAAGTTATATTTTGCATAGATCAGCTCCCGCATATTGGCGCTGAGATTCTCTTCTACACCATCCAAAATTCCACCTGGCATCAAACGTGTCAGGAAAAAGCCAAGTGTCATTACAATAAACAGCACAATGAAAACGGCCAATAGCCTCTTACCTATATACTTTGCCATGCTGCACCTTTCCTCCTTACGTCACAGGCAAGCAGCAGCTGCTGCCTGCCCACCCCACTGTCATCATTTCTTCGAGGACAGCTCTGCATACTCTGTCATCCAGCCCACGGCAGGAGCGCGCTCACTCACGGGCAGTATGATATCCTCGCTCAGCAGCCAGGCATTTGGGATCTCAAACACCGGACAGGTAATGTAATCCTCAAACAGCAAGCGCTTCTCAATCTGCTGTACTAAAGATACCAGGTAATCGTTGTCAGTCAGCGCCTGCTCTCCGAACACTGCCTCCTGATACAGACGGTCGACCTCCGCGTCATTGTTATACTCGTTGGCACCGGGATAGCCGCTTGTGTAGTAGATTACCGCACTTGTCAGGATATTTTCCATCGGTACATAACCCTCAATGGCCAGCTCGTAGGAATTGGGATTGGTACGCCAGCCCTTCCGCTGTGAATATGCTACAGATGAAGGTTTTGGCTCCAGATTCAATGTGAAGCTGTCACCGAAGATCTCTTTCCAACCGGTCTGAATATATTCCGCCAAGGGACGCTGGTTGGGACTGCTCTCGGAGAAGATCACCGTCAGTGTAAGCTCCGTCTGACCGCATTCCTGCATCGCAAGATCGTAACACTCCTTGGCGTATGCCGGATCATAGCCGTAATTGTCCGGCAGATACTCCTGGCTGCTGGCAAGGCTGCGGAAGCTGGTTCCCGCCTCATCCGCCAGCATCTTTGTTCCAAGAATGTAGGTGGCCGGAATCGCATTGCGCAAGGCTGCGATGGACTGACGGTCAGTGGCATAGAACAACGCCTTACGGAAGTTAATGTTATTCAAAATGCCGCCGTGCTCCGTGTTCCGGTTGTTGATCAGCACATTCAGCTGCTGTGTGGGCGGATCGGACATAAATCTGGGGTCCGTCAGATAATTGTCGATATCAGCAGAACCCAGCGTAGCATTATGCAGCTGACCCGACAGGAACAGCTCCAGCGCTGTGTTGTTGTCCGGCACTACACGATATACGATACCTGGCAATTTGATCAAATCTGCATGGACATAATCTTCATTGCGGGTCAGCACATAGCGGGAGTCCGTTACCCACTCAGAGAGAATATACTGTCCGCAGCTCATGTATTTATCCAAGGTAGAGCCATAGCTGTTCACTGCATGGGAAGCATCCCAGCAGTTCTCATAAGTGCCTTGATGGATCAGCATGGCAGAGTCGACAGAAAAGTGCAGTTTCACCTTCTCCACCGTAGTTTTATAAGCGGTTGTCACTTCCACGGTATAATCACCTAGTTTTTTAAAGCCGACCTCTTCCCATGCCACTGGAACATTCCCCGGCGCATACTGCTCCATATATTCCTGCGCATTTTTTACAGAGACAAGGCCTTTCGCAACCTTCACGCCCTGGGAATACAGCTGCTCCGGATCCAGAGCCGTCTGCATGGAAAAAATAAAGTCGTCCGCCGTAATCTCGTCGCCGTTCTGCCATTTGGCGTTCTGCCGCAGTTCAATCTTCCACACAGTTCCCTCCTCCCCGTTTGTACAGACAGGATCCGCCGCCGCAAGCTCTCCTTCCAATACCGCCTTTCCATCTCTTGGCATATACTTATACAAGCGCAAGCCGGTACTGTTCCGAAGCCCCCAACCAGCGCTGGAATCCGTCAGAAAATTCATGCTTGGTATGGAAGCCGTCAAATACGTCTTATAGTACCCCTCATACGGATCCGAGCTCGTACTCTTGCCGCAGCCTGCCAGCAGAACCCCAAAGGCCAGCACCAGGCTCATAAAACAGCTTATTATTTTGT
>CABQGZ010000228.1 GCA_902463835.1 uncultured Lachnospiraceae bacterium | reverse complement strand
GTTGAGGCCCAGTCCACAGAGGCCCAGAATCAGAAAAACGGTAAACTGCCCCGTCTTGCTGATATTCTCCCTGCCGGAGAACACATATTTCATGCTGTATATGTAATTAAACACGGTAGCCGCCACAAAAGAACAGCTGGCAGATACCAGATAATGCATGCTTCCCACTTCAGTCAACAAAAAGAGCAGGCCATAGTCAATGCCAAAGGACAGTACCCCTACGATGCTAAAGCGGAAGAACTGTTTCCAAAAACCTAACATTTTCATACACATTTGTACAATATACACGAAATCAAAGAAAAAATCAAGTGGTAAATAAGGGTAAGATTGTGGAAAAGTAACAGGAGCCAAGTATCAATACTTAAGCTCCCGTCTTTTCAGCTTCTATTCTTTTCTTCCAGAAACAGCTTCCTGGTCACAAAATTCCATATCATCACCACAATGGTGGCAAGTATCTTGGCAATTCGGTAATCAAGGCCTGCGTTTTCCACAATCAGCCACAGCAACAGCTGATTCAGTCCCATTCCCATAAGGCACAGCACTGTAAAAATGACAAATTCCTTCCCCTTATTCTGGTCTTCTTTGCCATGAAACACATACTTCATGCTGGCCAGGTAATTGAAGATCAACGATATGCCGTAGGACAGCGTGGAGGACAGCAGGTAATGGAGCCCGCAGACCTCCTTGAAAAACAGCATCAGCCCGTAGTCCAGCAGCGTGGAGATCACACCTACGATTCCGAATTTAATTATTTGTTTACATAACTCCAATAGTCTCTTCATCAAACACTCCTGACGGCTTCACTGTTCTTTACTCCACTGTCACCGACTTGGCCAGGTTCCGGGGCTTATCTACATCGCAACCTTTGCCCACCGCTACGTAATAGCTGAACAGCTGCAGCGGTATGATGGCAAGCGAGTTGGTGAAGTAATGGTTGGTCTGAGGAATATAGATCACATAATCCGCAGCCTTCTCAATCTCCGTATTGCCCTCGTTTGTCACTGCCAGCACAAAGGCGCCTCTGGTGCGCACCTCCACAATGTTGCTGATGCTCTTCTTATACAGATCCTCCTGGGTCACCACAGCAGCCACCAGGGTTCCCTCCTCGATCAGAGAGATGGTTCCGTGCTTCAGCTCACCGGCCGCATACGCCTCGGAGTGGATATAAGAGATCTCCTTCAGCTTCAGGGATCCCTCCAGGGAGATGGCATAGTCAATGCCCCTGCCGATGAAAAATACGTCCCGAGCCGCGATGTAGCGGTTGGCAAATTTCTGAATCCGCTCCCTGTTTGCCAATAACATTTCAATCTGATCCGGCAGCTTTTTTAGATCGCTTAAGTATGCCGAAACCTGCTGATCTGTGATTGTCCCGCGAACCTGGGCAAATTTTACTGCCAACAGATACTGGGCGATCAGCTGGGCGCTGTAGGCCTTGGTGGTTGCCACGGCAATCTCCGGGCCAGCCCAGGTGTACATTACATTGTCTGCCTCTCTGGCGATGGAGCTTCCCACCACATTTACGATACCAAGGGTCTTGCTTCCTCTTGCTTTTGCCTCCCGCAGAGCTGCCAAAGAATCGGCCGTCTCACCGGACTGGCTGATGATAAGCACAAGGGCTCCCTCCTCCAGAATGGGGTTCCGGTACCGAAACTCGGATGCAAGATCCACCTCCACCGGAATCCGGGCCATTCCCTCAAATACATATTTGGAGGTAACGCCGGTGTGGTATGCGGAGCCGCAGGCTATGATATGAATCTTCCGGATGCTTTGAATCTCTTCATCCGTCATCCCCAGCTCCTCGATGACAACTGTTCCATCCTTCAGGCGGGGATTCAGGGTATCCCGTACCGTCTTCGGCTGTTCGTTCATCTCCTTTAACATGAAATGCTCATAGCCGCCCTTTTCCGCAGCGTTGATGTCCCATTCGATGGCGGTGGATTCTTTCTCAATAGTCTCACCATCCACATTGAAGAAGGTGACGTCATCCTTCTTTAATACTGCGATCTCCTCGTTCTGGATAAAGTAAACGTCCCTGGTGTATTTTAAGACAGCCGGAACGTCGGACGCGATCAGGTTGCCGTCCTCACCTTTTCCTACGATCAGCGGACTGTCCTTACGCACAGCGTACAGGACGTCCGGGAACTCCTTGAATACAATGCCAAGAGCGTAAGAGCCCTCCACCCGGTGCATCACCTTTGTAATGGCCTCAATGGGATTGCCGTTGTAATAGTAATCCAGCAGGTGGGCAACTACCTCCGTGTCTGTCTCGGATAGGAATTCATAGCCTTTATCTATAAGCTTCTTCTTCATCTTCAGGTAATTCTCAATGATTCCGTTGTGCACCACCGCAATGGTCTCCGTCTTGTTGTAATGGGGGTGGGCATTCTGATCGGAGGGCGCACCATGGGTAGCCCAGCGGGTGTGACCGATTCCCAGGGTTCCCGGCATGGTAGCGCCGTCATGGGTCAGCTCACTTAAAACCTTCAGTCGCCCAGTGGCCTTCTTCACATTGATCTCTTTCCCGTCATACACGGCGATTCCCGCCGAGTCATACCCACGGTACTCCAGCTTTGCCAGACCATCCAGCAAAATAGGCGCCGCCTGGGACGCTCCGATATAACCTACGATTCCACACATAATCTTTTCCTCCCTGTTCTGTGCTTTTCTAATATCATCAATCACACCGCTCTTCTTGGATTTTCAAGCTGTGTGATTTTCTACAACTTTTCCTGCGCTTCTGTCCTCTGCCACAAGCTATGCCAATATTCCGGATTCATGGTGGCTTTCAGTATTTTGCGCTTTTTCATCCTTTCATAATTCCGCCCGGCGCGGTAGCCCAGATATTTGAAGGCGCTCTGCCAGACCAGATTCATTATAAGCCATGGCTTCCCTGAGGTCAACAAATACTTTGCCGTATTCTTCACCATGCGGATTCCCTCCGATTCGGATTTCACGACGTAAAATACCTCCGGGTGCTGCTGTTGGGACACTGCCAGATCAAAATTCCGGTGATACTGCTGCCTCCCCGTGTAATTGTGAGAATGGATCACCTGCGCTCCTGCCGCATAGGCAATGCCATATCCCGCCAGAACCGCATGCCCTGCATAGATCATATCCTCATTAAATATGGTATGCTCCTCAAAGCCGCCCAATGCATCCCAGATGTCCCGCCGGTAAGCCGCGCACACATCGGAGCAGAAAAAAGTCTTTATCCCAAGCCGATCCAAATCTTCCTTGGACTGCAGCCTGTCCTTGGCAGGGTAATTAAAGCTCCTGGTATAGACCTCCACCGGATTGCAGTCCGGACCTGGGAGCTGTCTGGCGTAGGAGGCGGCAACGCCCCCCTGGCAGTTCCCTGCTGTCCCGCTGCCGGGCGCCTGCCCCTCACAGAAGGGCTTTATCAGCTGCTCTACAAGATGCTTATCCGCCGGAACGGCATCCTGGGTCATGCAGATAAAATACTCTGCCCTGGATCGTTCCACCGCAAGCCTTCTCGTGCCTCCATGGTCAAAATCCTTCTTCTCCACATGGAATACCTCCAGTTCAAAGGGGAGATTTTCCAGACTGGCAGCTCCCTCCCTTCTCCCGATAAATTCCTCCCAATACCGCTTCTCTGTATTGGCGATTATTACTTTATGAACAACAAAGGTCTGCTCTTGCAGTTTACGCAAAAGCAGACGAAATGTTTTGTTTGGTCTATATACTGGAATGATAATATCTACAATCAGTTTCTCCATAAAGATCTCTTTCTCATTTCTCTGAAAACGGGCCAAATGGATGTACAAATGCTTCAGCAGCCCTCTTACTGTTCCGTCGAAGCAGGTGCAGGCTTCACGCCTGTTTTTTGTATCAGATCATCGCTGATGCGCTGAACCTCATCGCTCACCTCGTACTCCTGATTCTCATACAGGAACTCATGGAGTCTTCGCACATTGTCCGCCAGATCTACCGGTACCTCGCTGTAGGAGGACTTTGGCATATGCTTTGTCTGGGTCTCATAGGGGAAGCCCGTATTCTCTCCCAGGCTGTAGCTGAAGGCGTCCTTTGCCAGATCAAGAATCTCCCATTGGTTCAGGCTGGTCTTGATCAATGGGAATACCTCATCGATGATGCTGTTGATGGTTCCAAGATCTGAGTGCAATGCCTTCTCCACCATCTTCCCGATCACCTCGCGCTGCCGCTCGGTACGCTTGAAATCGCTTCCCGCCGTCTGACGCACACGGCAGTACGCCGTAGCCTGTACGCCATCCATGAGATAGGTGCCGCCCTTGCGCAGATAGTTGGCCGGCTTTTTACTGAGCCGGGCAACCTCCTCGATGAATCCAATCATCGCCTCCGCTTCCTGATTATTGATGGTGATCTCAACGCCGCCCAGCAGGTCAATCGTCTCTGCCACTGCCTTGAAATCCACCACAACGTAATCCTTGATATCAAGATCCAGATTCCGATTCAGCATGTTGATCGCCTGGGTGGGTCCGCCGTAGGCGAAGGCCGCATTTGCCTTCCGGTAGCCCTTGTCGCCGCCGATATCAAGATAGGTGTCACGATAGACGGACGCCATCTTTACTTCCTTCGTCTTTTCATTGATGCTGCAGACAATGATCACATCGCTGTTGCCCTGATCCAGATTACCGGTGGAACGATTATCCAGACCAAACAGCGCGATGGTCCGATACTTGTCCATTACATCTATGGTTCCCGGTTTCAAGCTCTCATTGACATGTCGGTCATTCTCGTCAATCTTCTCTCCCGTATTTATCTTGGACATCTTCAGGCTCACATACAGCGCTCCAAGTACCAGAAAAAGCACGATGATCTCAATGAAAAATACCACGATCTTGATGATCCGGCGCCGTTTGCGGTTCTTTCTCTTCTTGCTGTTTCCATTTCGATTCCCGCTGTTTTGGTTCCCTCTATTTCGATTACTATTCTGATTCGCAGCCATATATTTTCCCTCTCTGACTAATACGCGTTTTTATTTACAAATCCCTTGAAAGCAGTCAGCACCAGAATCTTCATATCCAGTCCGACTGACCAATTTTCAATATAATACAGGTCATGCTCGATCCGCTTCTTGATGGAGGTGTCTCCGCGGTATCCATTGACCTGAGCCCACCCCGTCATACCGGGACGAACCTGGTGCTTGATCATGTATCTTGGAATCTCCTCCCGGAACTTCTCCACAAACTGGGGACGCTCCGGTCTCGGTCCAATCAGACTCATGTCGCCTTTGAGCACATTGAACAGCTGGGGCAGCTCGTCTATGCTTGTCTTACGGATAATTTTCCCCACCTTTGTCACCCGAGGATCGTTCTGTACCGTCCAGCCCTTCTGCTCCTTGCTCTCCTCCTGCACTTCCATGGAGCGGAACTTGTACATCTTAAAGGGACGGTTGTGGCGTCCCACACGCTCCTGGGCGTAGATCAGGGGGCCTTTCGACGTGGTCTTCACCAGTATGGCCGCAGTCAGCATCACTGGAGAAAACAGAATGATACACAGCAGGGAGCCTATGATATCCATCACCCGCTTCACAAAGGCATTGAAGGTATTGCTCAGGGGCACATAGCGGATATTGATGACTGGCAGCCCCAGCAAGTCCTCCGTGTAAGGCTTTGTGGGAATGATGTTGTTATAATCGGGGATAAACTTGGTGTGCACACCGGACTTCTCACACAGCGCTACGATGTGCTCCAGCTTATAATATTCCGATAGTCCCAGCGTGATGGCAATCTCGTCCAGATGATTCTCTGGCAGAATGACAAACAAATTGTCGATTCTTCCGATCACCTTGATATCCCGATACTTTGTGCCACGTTCGATGTTGTCATCCAGGATTCCCCGGATATTGTAGCCCCACTGGGGATTCTGCTTGATGCGGTCAATGTATTCCTCCGCAGCCCTGGAATAGCCCACCAGCAAAATATGCTTTAAGTTATAGCCTTTTTTGCGAATCTTCCGCAGGATGTAACGGATCACATTCCGCACAAGAACATCGAT
>CABQGZ010000227.1 GCA_902463835.1 uncultured Lachnospiraceae bacterium | reverse complement strand
CCTGGTCCAGGAATCCGCTCCTCCATCAGGATCAATGTCCCTGGCCACAGCATCGATGTGAAGCAGCCGGTCAGAACACAGGCCAGGAAAGAGAACACCACATGTCCGGAAAGTCCGGCGATCAGATAGCACACCGTGGCGCCGATCATACCAAAAAGCAAAACCGCAGAGATATTGCGGCCGTAGCGGGCATACAGCGTTCTTCCAGCCCCCAGCAGCACTGCGAACAAGGCCATCCCGAAGATGTCGCCCAGGGATTTTGGAATGTGCAGCGCATTTTCCATATAACCGGAGATCCAGTTGGACATGACATTCTCCGCTGCGCTTCCCAGAAAAATGCATCCGATGCAAAGTGCAAGGCCGAAGGCTCTTTTTTTCGTTCCGTCCGAATTCGTATTTTGTGAAATGTCAAGCTCCGGCAGAGGCGATGTAAAAAAGAGATACGAAGCGCCAAGGGGGAGTACCGCAAAGAAAAGCGTCAGGTACATCCAATTATGTCTGCCGAACAGAGAAAGGAACAGAGTGCTGATCACAACTACCCCAAGGACGCCCCAGGCGTAGAGAGAATGGAGCATACTCATATTTTTTTCGGGGTGTTCCGAAGGAATCGCCGCGATCAGCGGACTTAATAACACTTCACAAAGCCCTGCCGCCATGGAGAATATAACTGTGCCTGTCACCAATCCCGCATAAGCATACTGGGGCAGCAAGGCAGGAACGACGGCGTAGACAAGTAAGCCAGCCGAGGTGAGCAGAGGCATGATCCGGACAGTGGCGTGAATGTTGAAATATTTTGCAAAAAAGCTAAAGACAAGATCGATGCACAGCTGAGTACAAAAATTAATCAGTACAAGAGCGCCCAGCATGGTGTAAGAGATATGGTACATCTCCCGGAAGGTTACGAATAAGATGGGCGGCAGACTGAACACGGAGGACATGGCCAGATATGTAAAAAAGCAGGATAATTTTGTTCTTTTATAATTGGGTAATTGTGTACTCATATTTTTTCTCCGTAAAATCTTATTCCGTTTTCTTCACTATGGAGGGAGCGACCCCGTAATACTTCTTGAATAGCTTGCTGAAATGGTAGGCATCGTCATACCCTACTTCAGCGGCGACCTCCTGAATACTGCCGCCTGCCGCCAGCAGCTCTCTGGCCTTCTTAAGCCGGATGTGGATCAGATGGTTGATGGGAGTATCTCCTGTCTCACTCTTAAAAATCTTGGAAATATAAAAGGGACTCAGGTACATATTTTCCGCAATCTGATCCAGTGAGATCTTCTCGCTGTAATGATCCTCAAAATAAGTCAGCACCTGCTCCACCACATTTTTGCGATTCAAAGCCTTAAACATGTAGCTGTGGCTCTCCGTGACAGGTTCGAAATGTTCCCGCAGCAGAAAAAGGAGCATCTGCACCAGATAGGCCTTCATCATCTCGTAATGCCCTTGCCGGTTGGCTGCATTCTCGGCTTCCATGGAGGCGCAGAGCTTGAACATCCGCTGATACAGCTGCCCGGCGGTGTGAAGGACACAGCCCTCGCATGCCGGCAGCGGCAGCACATTTTCCGGCTCTCCCTGCACCCAGATATCAGTAAAGGCCACAAAAAATTCCGTGCTGGGCGCAGGATTCCCCTCTATGACAAGGGCCTGGTGCTTCACCTTGGGATTCAGGATGATCACATCGCCCTGGCTGATATCATAAATTGTCTCGCCCACGCAGTACCGGCTTCTTCCGGACAGCACAAAAGCCAGCTCTATGTAATCATGGCTGTGATAACTCTCATCATTTCTGGTTCGCACACCCTTCCAGGTGTAGAGAAAGGTAGGATTCAGCTCCTTCACAAAAATACTCTGGCCGCTGCCAGTCCTGTCATCCATAGATACCTCGTATTTCCTGCCGTGCTCCGGCACTTATTCCTGCATGTACTCAGACACCGCAGACATGCCGCGGTATCCGAGAGGTATAGCCCCTATTTTACTTAGTTTTCCTCTAAAAGTAAACCCCCAAAATACTTTTTTCGAGAAAATGCAGTATTGCAATATAATCCATCTTTTTACCAAGATACTCCATTTCTTTTTTTCGTTGGCAAGGGTAAATTAATAAGACCACAAAATACCTGGCATTCACGGCGGATCACTGCCCGGGCACTTTCGGCTGAGAAAGCCAGGCATCAGACTAGGAGGATTTTACAAATGAAATCACTGAAATGGTTTCTGTCATTCCTGAAAAGGTACTGGGCTCTTATGGCCTTAGGGCTTGTGATGACCACTGCCATCGCGGCACTCACCATCGTCACCCCCTGGATCTCCGGTGCCATCGTAGACAAGGTGGTGCAGGCGGGGGATTACGACCTGCTGCCCAGGCTTTTGCTCATTCTGCTTGGGGGCGTAGGTCTGAAGGCGGTTCTGGTATTTCTGTACCAGATGGTATTTGAGACGGCCTCCCAGGGCGTGCTCTACCACATGCGGGATGCGGTGTACCGGAAGCTTCTGGAGGAGGATTTTTCCTTCTATAACCGAAAACGAACCGGTGACTTGATGAGCAGGCAGACCGGTGATATGGAGGCTATCCGTCATTTTGTGGCGTTTACCGTATACGCCACCTACCAGAATGCGCTGCTTCTTGTATTTGCACTGCTGATGGTTTTCACGGTGAATATCCGGCTGGCTCTTCTCATGCTGCTGGTGCTTCCATTCACGGTGCTAACCACCTGGCGCCAGGCCAAGACGGTGCGCCCGGCCTTTGCAAGGAACCGGGAGTGCTTCTCCTCACTGAATGCCTTTGTACAGGAAAATATCAGTGGAAACCGTGTGGTGAAGGCCTTTGCCAAGGAGGAGTATGAGATCGAAAAATTTAATAAGGAAAATGACAAATTCCGGGATGCCCAGGTGGCGGCGTCCGGAATCTGGAGCAGGTATCTGCCCGTATTTGAACTGCTGTCCTACACCCTG
Organism: uncultured Lachnospiraceae bacterium; assembly: GCA_902463835.1. Classification (GTDB taxonomy): domain Bacteria; phylum Bacillota; class Clostridia; order Lachnospirales; family Lachnospiraceae; genus 14-2. The sequence goes on along the minus strand of CABQGZ010000227.1, from coordinate 3,058 downwards.
ACCATCATTCTGATGGTGTACGGCGGGTATATGGCAATCCGCGGGGAGATCACTCTGGGGAACTTTGTCACGGTCAACGGATATCTGTGGATGCTGAGCGGCCCTCTGCAGCAGATTGGCTGGCGTGTCAACGAGGTGCAGAATTTTTTCACCTCTGTGGAAAAAATATACGCTACCTACAGCGAGGAGCCCAAGGTACTCAATCCCCGCACAGGCGGCATACATAAGAAGATTCAGGGCAATGTGGAATTTCGGAATGTATCTTACCAGGCGGAGGGGGAGGATATCGTAAGGGATATCAGCTTCGCGGTAAAAGCCGGTCAGACGGTGGGCATCATCGGCTCCACCGGCTCCGGAAAATCCACCCTGATGAACCTGTTATGCCGGTTCTATGACACCACAGAGGGGCAGGTGCTCATCGACGGCGTGGATGTGCGCAGCCGGGATCTCTACAATCTCAGGGACAATATCGGAATGGCCATGCAGGATGTTTTCCTTTTCTCTGATACCATCGAAGGAAACATTGCTTACGGGCGGCCAAACTGCAGCTTCGAGGAGGTGCATCACGCAGCTGTTATGGCGGATGCCAATCACTTTATCAACAGCCTTCCGGATGGTTATGACACTATCGTAGGAGAGCGGGGAACCGGATTGTCCGGCGGCCAGAAGCAGCGTATCTCCCTGGCCCGGGCGCTCCTGAAGGATCCGTCCATACTGATCCTGGACGATACCACCTCGGCTGTGGACATGGAGACCGAGAGCTATATTCAGCGGCAGCTGAAAAATATCCAGGCGGAGAAGGAATGTACCGTGTTCATCATAGCATACCGCATCTCCTCCATCCGGGACGCGGATCTGATCCTTGTCCTGGACCAGGGGCGTATCGTGGAGCGTGGAACCCATGAGGAGCTGGTGGCAAAGGGCGGATACTACGCCTCTGCTTTCCGCAACCAGTACGGGGATATCCCATACAATCTGATAAGAGAACAGAAAGAGACCGAGGCGCAAAGGAGGGCATATAATGGCACGGAATCGATATGATATGGATGAGACATTGGAGGACAGCTTTGACCTTGGCCAGCTGAAGCGGCTGGCAGGTTACATCTCCCCCTATAAAAAGAAAATGGCAGGCGTCATAGTCTTGATGCTGTCCGCCAGTGCTCTTGGCATGGTGGTGCCCATTTTCTTCCGGCAGATCATGGACGTATATATACCCAACAAGGATATGCAAGGAATTCTTGCTGTCAGCGTCCTGACGCTGCTGATCGGACTGTGCTCCGCCATTGCCCTGCGGCTGAAGATCAGGACCATGAGTGTGATCGGACAGAGCATCATCCACGCCATCCGCCGGGACATTTTTGAACACCTGCAGGAGCTGCCGTTTTCCTATTATGACGACCGGCCGCATGGCAAGATACAGGTGCGTGTGGTCAACTATGTGAACAGCCTAAGCGACCTGTTGAGCAACGGTATCGTCAACACCATCACAGATCTGTGCAATTTGTTTTTCATCATCATTTTTATGCTGATCTGCGATGTACAGCTGACACTGATATGCCTCTGCGGTCTTCCGGTGCTGGCTGTGGTGATCATATTCATCAAGAAGAAGCAGCGCCGGGCTTGGCAGATACAGTCCAACAAGAGCTCCAACCTGAATGCCTACATAGCGGAGAGCATCAATGGTATCCGGGTCACCCAGTCCTTTGTGCGGGAGCAGGAGAACACGGGCATCTTCAATGGTTTGAGCAGAGGATATCGTCAATCCTGGATGCGGGCGGCAGCATTTAATTTCACCCTTGGACCCAGCGTGGAGGTGATCTCGGCAGTCACCACGGCGTTCATCTATGTGCTGGGCGTCCGCTGGATTCTGGCGCCGGAGCTGCCCCTGACAGTGGGCACACTGATCCTTTTTACCTCCTACATCGGAAGGTTCTGGGCGCCTATCAACACACTGGCATCCTTTTACAATTCGCTGCTGACAGCCATCTCCTATCTGGAACGGATCTTCGAGACCATCGACGAGCCGGTGCTGGTAAAGGATGCGCCGGGGGCGGGGGAGATGCCAGTCATTCACGGGGATGTGGAATTCTTGGATGTATCCTTCAGCTATGAGGAGGGACATCCCATTCTGAACCATGTGAGCTTCCATGTGAAACAGGGAGAGACCTACGCCATTGTAGGCCCTACCGGCGCCGGCAAATCCACAATTGTGAATCTTTTAAGCCGCTTCTACAATGTGGACTCCGGGACAATCTACATTGACGGCATGGATATCTCCAGGGTGACGATACACTCCCTGCGCACCCAGATGGGCGTTATGATGCAGGATAGCTTCATCTTTGCAGGTACCATTATGGATAACATACGCTATGGGAACCGGGAAGCCACGGATGAGCAGGTAGTGGAAGCTGCCAAGACGGTTTGTGCCCATGATTTCATCAGCAAGATGGAGAATGGCTACTATACCCAGGTCAACGAGCGGGGAAGCCGGTTGTCGGCCGGGCAGCGCCAGTTGATCTCATTTGCAAGAGCGTTGTTGGCAGATCCGAAGATACTGATTCTGGACGAGGCCACCTCCAGCATTGATACGGAGACGGAGCTGCTTCTGCAGAAAGGTCTGGAACGGCTGCTGGAAGGGCGTACCTCCTTTATCATCGCCCATCGGCTGTCCACCATACAGAATGCGGACTGCATCCTGTATGTGGATCAGGGCGGCATTCAGGAGAGGGGTACCCACCAGAATCTGCTTGGGCAGCGTGGAGCGTATTATCAGCTCTATATGTCCCAGTTCGATTTCTTGACGTAAATGCTGGTTTAGCGAAACAAGACCTGGGTTAATTTGTGGCGAAGGGAACGCCCCAAAGCAAGAGGGTGTCCATGTCAGACGCGCTCTCGCTCCGTCCAAAACGTAGCGGACACTAAGCGCGCAGGCCATTTTCATGGCCCGCTTGCTAAGTGCCGACGTTTTGCAAGGGTCTGTCATGGACACCCTCTTGTTTTGGAGCTGTATACCAGCAAAGTAAACTATGCAGTATCTTGCATGGTTTTGCAAAACCAG
>CABQGZ010000226.1 GCA_902463835.1 uncultured Lachnospiraceae bacterium | reverse complement strand
TCCCGGATCCTTATCAAAACAATCCGGATCTGGCTGGAAAACCGGTGGTATTTACCGTGACGGTGAATTCCATTCATAAGACAGTGCCCATGACCTACGAGAATATGACGGATGAGTATGTGGCATCTAATTTTGCCAGTATGGGTTACAGTACCGTGCAGGCGCTGAAGGACGGAGCGAAGGAATATCTCGTTTCTCAAAATGAGTATTATGCCGAGAGCGACAAACGGAATGCCATTATGGAAAAAATGCTGGAACTTTGCCCCGTAAAGGAGCTGCCGGAGGGACTGCTGGACGAGCGTGTAAAGGATGAGAAGGAGCGGTTTGCCGCCCAGTGCAAGAAGGACAACAAGGAAGTGGCGGATGTGCTGAAAGAGCAGTATAATCTGACGGAAGAAGAGTGGAACACCCAGGTGGTGGACAGCATGAAGAAATCCCTTGAGATGGAGCTGGTTCTGGAGGCGATTGCAGATAAGGAAGGCATCGAGCTGGATGAGGAGGGATATGAGACTTACCTGACGAATCTGGTACAGAACGGGAACTTTGGCAGCAAGGAAACGCTGTTTGAGGAGTACGGCGAGGATTATGTGAAGAGCATCTACGTGGGCAACAAGGTCATCGACATGCTGACGGAGAGCGCCAAGGTTACGTACACAGCGCCGGAAAAAACCGAAAAATAGATACAAGGAAAGGAAAGCAACAATGGAACTGATGAATATCAAAGACTTATACCGCAATCAGGAGCAGTATCTGAATAAAAATGTAGAGATTTGCGGCTGGGTGCGCAGCATCCGCAATTCCAAGACCTTTGGATTTATTGTGGTGAACGACGGAACCTTTTTTGAACCGCTGCAGGTGGTATATTCCGACAGCCTTGCTAATTTTGCGGAGGTGGAGAAGCTAAATGTGGGGGCGGCTATTATTGTGACAGGAACTTTGGTTCCCACGCCTCAGGCAAAGCAGCCCTTTGAGGTACAAGCCACAGAGATTGTGATCGAGGGCTTATCTACACCGGACTATCCCTTGCAGAAAAAGCGTCACAGCTTTGAGTACTTGAGAACCATCTCTCATCTGAGACCACGGACAAACACCTTCCAGGCCGTGTTCCGGGTGCGATCCCTGATCGCCTACGCTATCCATAAATTTTTCCAGGAGCGGGATTTTGTGTATGTACACACACCGCTGATCACGGGAAGCGACTGCGAGGGCGCCGGCGAGATGTTCCAGGTGACGACACTGGATCTGAACAATCCGCCAAAAAATGAGGACGGGACCATTGATTTTACAAAGGACTTTTTCAACAAGCCCACCAACCTGACGGTGAGCGGCCAGCTGAACGGAGAGACCTACGCCATGGCCTTCCGCAATATTTACACCTTCGGTCCAACCTTCCGCGCCGAGAATTCCAATACCACAAGACATGCAGCGGAGTTCTGGATGATCGAGCCGGAGATCGCTTTTGCGGATCTCAAGGATGATATGATGCTGGCGGAGAGCATGCTGAAATACATCATTCAATACGTGCTGGAGCATGCGCCCGAGGAGATGAACTTCTTCAACAGCTTTGTGGACAAGGGGCTTTTAGAGCGACTGAACCATGTGCTGAACTCAGATTTTGGACATGTGACCTACACGGAGGCCATCGAGATCTTGGAGAAGAACAATGATAAGTTCGAATACAAGGTATCCTGGGGTGTGGATCTGCAGACAGAGCATGAGCGCTATCTGACGGAGGAAGTGTTCAAACGTCCGGTATTTGTGACCGACTATCCCAAGGAGATCAAGGCTTTCTATATGAAGCTCAACGAGGACGGCAGGACAGTGGCAGCTATGGATTGCCTTGTTCCCGGTATCGGCGAGATCATCGGAGGAAGCCAGAGGGAGGACGATTATGAGAAGCTCTGCGCCCGGATCCGGGAGCTGGGACTGAAGGAAGAGGACTACGGCTTCTACCTGGATCTGAGAAAATACGGTTCCGCCAGACATGCGGGCTTTGGCCTGGGCTTTGAGCGCTGTGTGATGTATCTCACCGGTATGGGCAATATCCGCGATGTTATTCCATTCCCGAGAACGGTGAATAACTGCGAGCTGTAATTTGATTACTGGTAAGGGGACGCCCCCGAGAAAGGGTAGGCCCATGTCAGACGCGCTTTCGCTCCGGGCACAAGCGTTATGTTTTGCAAGTACACCGATACCCCTATGTCGGGTAAGAATCCGCTGAATAATTCTTTATCGGCAAGGCAGCTGAATGAGGCGATGCGGTGGCATCGTTGAATGAAGCTAACGCAGTCCGATGGAGAATTAGGCAAGGAGTCTTGTCTGACATAGGTGCATCGGTGTGCTTGGGTCTGACATGGGCCTACCCTTTCTCGGGGGCTGTGTTGTCAGCAATCTTATGACAGCAGTGGTATTTATAGGGGTAAATGAGAAAAGAATGTTGGCAGTAACAATTTTCAGAAAAAAGAATATGGTAGGATAAGGCCGTATTTTCAGCAGGAAGCAGATGGATTGATCGAAGAGAAAACTGTTGGTTTATTAATATGAGGAAAAGAGGAATGCATATGAATCTTATTGCAGGGATTATGATACCGTTTCTGGGAACGACTCTTGGCGCTGCCTGCGTCTTTCTGATGAAGGATGAGTTAAAGCCCATGCTCCAGAAGACGCTTCTGGGTTTTGCTTCCGGAGTGATGGTGGCGGCTTCTGTCTGGTCGCTTCTGATTCCGGCGATGGATATGGCGAGCGATATGGGCAAGCTAGCCTTTTTGCCGGCGGCAGTGGGATTGCTGTTGGGCATGATATTCCTGTTGTTGATGGACAGGGCAATCCCCCATCTTCATCTGAATGAGGACACACCTGAGGGGCCCAAGAGAAGTCTGAAGAAGACTACGATGCTGGTGCTGGCTATCACGCTCCACAATATTCCGGAGGGAATGGCAGTGGGCGTTGTTTTTGCGGGAATGCTTACGGACAACAGTCCGATTACCTTTGCCGGAGCTATGGCGCTGGCCATCGGCATTGCCATTCAGAATTTCCCGGAGGGCGCCGTGGTATCCATGCCTCTTAGAAGCGAAGGCGGAAGCAAGGGAAAGGCTTTTGTATCCGGTATGCTCTCGGGAATCGTGGAGCCTATCGCGGCATTTATCACAATTCTTTTGTCCGGTATCATTGAACCATTGCTGCCTTATGTGTTGTCCTTCGCGGCAGGAGCCATGCTGTATGTAGTGGTGGAGGAACTGATCCCGGAGGCGTCCCAGGGAAAGCATTCCAATATGGGAACCATCGGTTTTGCCCTGGGCTTTGCGATTATGATGATACTGGATGTGGCGCTGGGATAGGGAGGAAAAATGAATTATAAACTGACAATCCAATACGACGGAAGCAGGTACAAGGGATGGCAGAGTCAGAAGGACACGGATGTGACCATACAGGGGAAGCTTATAAAGGTGCTGGAACAGTATGCCGGCCATTCGGTGGAGGTGCAGGGCTCCGGAAGGACTGACGCGGGCGTGCACGCCGCAGGCCAGGTGGCAAGTGTTGTGATAGACAGACCCGGTACGCCCAGGGAGATCCTGGAATATGTGAATCGCTATCTGCCGGAGGACATCGCAGTGACTGCTGTGGAGGAAGCGCCGCCGCGCTTCCATGCCAGACTGGGTGCAGTGGATAAGACCTACCGGTACCGCATCTGGAACAGCAATATCCCCAATGTGTTTGAACGAAAATGGATGTATACCATAGAGGAATCTCTGGACATCGAAGCCATGCGCCAGGCAGCAGCATATGCGGTGGGCACCCATGATTTCGCCTCCTTCTGCGCCACAAAGCAGAAAAAGAAAAGTACGGTGCGCACTATAGAGCGGCTGGATATTGAGGTGTTGGGGGCAGAGGTGCGGATCTCCGTCACCGGAAACGGCTTCCTGCATCACATGGTACGTATCCTGACGGGCACCCTGGTAGAGGTTGGTCTGGGAAAGAGAAGGCCGGAAGAAATGCAACGAATCCTGGCGGCGAAAGAACGGGAAAAGGCTGGGATTACCATGCCTGCCAAAGGTTTGATCCTCTGGCAGGTAACATATAGGGGAGAGTAGTCGAGAAATAGCCCGGAAACAAGAAAAAACTGCTTGCTTCCGGGCATTCCTTTTGCTGCTTCTATTCCTTCATCCAGTCTTCCATATAATCTTCGATAATATAGAACGGCGCCGGTCCGATCTCCAGGAGAAACCGGTGAAACTCCTTCAAGTCAAACCGACCGCCCAATTCCTTCTGGGCCTGTGCCCTGAGATTTAAAAATTCCAGGTAGCCGATAAAATAGTTCAGATAATTGGCAGGCTCTGCCACCATGGTTTCAAAGATCTCCTTTGCGGCCTCCTCGTCAGAGATTCCAAACTGTTCCAGAAAATCCATTACATCGGAAAGCTCCCAGCCGTCATAGTGTATCCCCATATCAATGTAGGCATACAGACCAAGGGTCATAGCGGCGTTGACTGCGATCAGGTCTGCCAGCTGGGGATCCAGGCCGCTGATTCCGTAGGAGTAATATTCCACATAAGTGGCCCACCCTTCCGTATAACCAGAGTAGGAGAGCATGTTGCGAACCAGAGGCAGCTTGCAGGAGCTGGTGTACACCGTCTGATAGAGATGTCCCGGGTAGCCCTCGTGGGCGATGGTGGGGTAGATATCGTCATCCATATACTTCTGATTGATATAGATGACATTGTTCTCTGTGTCATCCACAGGGGGCGTCAGGTAGAAGGCCGGGCTCATGTGTTCCTGCATGGAGGGGTGTACATATTTGATGGTGTAATTGACCTTTTCCATCTCCGGGAAATCTGCGGATACCTTATTGATCAGATCCTCCATAATGTCCTGGGGATCTGTCAGAGCAAAGCGGTATTCGTAGATCTGCTCCGCCAGGTCAGGGTTGGCAGTTACAGCATCATAGATCTGTTCCAGACCATCGTTGATAAAATCCAAGGTCTCCTCCTGAAGCTTTTTTACGGGAGTATCGGAACCGGTGCCGGAGCGCACCAGATATTCATAGTATTCTTTTCCTTTCTCATAGTAGCAGAGCCCAAGGTCGTTGTGTCCGGTTCCCTTTAGATTTGTAAGCCCATCGATGAGGGACTGATATGCGCCCACCACTTCCGTAGTCACCAGGGTGCGGTTCTGCTCCATATAATCATTTTTCTCCTGGTGGGTAAGTCCTTCAAAGGTGCTAAGCTTATCGTTAAACACCTCGATCATGTAGTTGTTGTCCGGATCCTTTATGAACTCCTGGCACTGATCGATGATGGTGTCAGCAACTAAGTCAGACATAAAGAGGCCGGCCTGGGATTTTTTCTGTTCAAAAGACACAATACCCTGAAATATGACATCAACCTGGGAGAGCAGCGCCAGATAATCCTCGATATCCTGCCGTGTGCGGAAGGTATACTCCGCCAGCAGCACCGGAAGCTGAGCCTGGTAGCCGGTGGTTGGTCCAAGCACCTCTGAATAGAGGGAGAGATCCTTTGCCAAAAGCTCCGTTTTCACATAGTCCATCAGAATGTCGTAGGTGAGCTTTTGGGAATCTGTCAGCGCAGAGCGCCGGAAGGAGGTGAGATCTTTTTTCATCTCCTCCAGAGATTGGTAAGATTCTTCCACGGAGTCCGGATTGTAATCCCCGAGGGAAGGGGTATACTCTGTGATCCCGTAATTCTCGGGATGGGCCAGGGTGTAGTGCAGGTTGATGGTGTTCAGTACGATCTCCTCCCGGAACAATTGATCCGTGTATGCGTCAAAACGCGCAGAGACCGATGCGGAGTCATGCCCAGGCAGGCCACAGCCGCCAAGGAGCAGACTTCCGGCAAGGAATAGGGAGAGAACGCGGCGATACATTTTTTTCATATGTACAATTACCTCCTAAGTGATTCGGTTCTTTCTTTTTTTCTAAAAATATGCTACCATAGAAAGGTGGAAAAGTCCACTGGAAAAGAGGAACAGTGAAAATGGAAAAATGGATGGTAATGGCCAAA
>CABQGZ010000225.1 GCA_902463835.1 uncultured Lachnospiraceae bacterium | reverse complement strand
GACCACAAAAATCAGGATATCCACCGCAAGAATATGTGTCCCGAGGATACCGGTATAAGTATAGTATAATACAGGAATGAGGAGCGTACCCAGAAGCAGCCCGGCAGAGAATCCGGAGCAGATGCAGGGATACGCTTCTTTCAGTTTCCAACTCATGAAAATATTCCAGAGCAACATGGGAAAAAAGAGCAGCTTCATGTGCTCCCAGGTGGACTCATTGACAGGCGAAAAGAACCCGATCAAAAAAGCCTGATTGGACCACTCATAGAAAAAATGTGAAAGACTTCCCAATGCAAGCACAAAGAGAAATCCGATTATTGTATAGCAAAAAAGTTTTTTATTCTGCGTCATATTCATCACCCGCTTTATTATATGGATTCCCTTATTGAAATATACGGTTTCTTGTGGTATTCTTTTTACAGTAAAAGACAGGATAGAGGAGCAATTGTTATGACAAGACAGGAATTTCGTGAAAGAGCGGCAGAGCAGATTCTGATTTTAGACGGCGCCACCGGATCCAATCTGTTAAAGCGGGGCATGCCCTATGGGGTGTGCACGGAACAGTGGGTGACAGAGCACCGGGAGGTGATGATCAGGCTGCAGCAGGAGTATGTGGAAAATGGCAGCGATATCGTCTACGCCCCCACCTTTTCCGGCAACCGGGTGAAGCTTAAGGAATACGGACTGCTGGAGCGGATGGAGGAACTGAATCGAGAACTGGTTGCCATATCCAGAGAGGCTGCGGGCGGTAAAGCGTTGGTGGCCGGGGATATCACAATGACGGGAGCCCAGCTGGAACCCATGGGCGACATGACCTTTGACGAATTGGTGGAGATATATAAGGAACAGATTAGGATTATCGCGGATGCCGGCGTGGATCTTATTGTCATCGAGACGATGATGAGTCTGCAGGAGACCCGGGCGGCGGTGATCGCAGCCAGGGAGGTGTGTGAGCTTCCAATTATGGCCACCCTGAGTTTCAAGGAGAATGGCAAGACACTCTACGGCGTCTCGGCAGGCTCCGCAGTGGCCGTTCTGCAGGGCATGGGTGTGGATGCGGTGGGAATCAACTGCTCCGCCGGGCCGGACAAGATGCTTCCTGTCATACAGGAGATGAAGCGGTACGCACGGATTCCGGTGATTGCAAAGCCCAACGCAGGTATGCCAAAGCTCATGGCGGATGGAACCACAGGCTACGATATGGATGCGGCGGAATTCGCCCTTCACATGGAAAAGCTGATCGATGCCGGAGCAAATCTCATCGGCGGGTGCTGCGGCAGCACGCCGGAATTCATCGGACGGATTGCGACGTTGGCTGGAAGGAAAGAGAAGAAGGACGCAGCGGACCTGTCCATGAAGGAAGCGATAGTTTTGGAGAAAGCAGAACATATCATATATCTGGCATCAGAGCGGGAGGTCTATACGTTCACGCCCGGACAGAAGCTTGTGGTGGGCACAGAGATTGATTTTTCTAAAAATGACGAGCTGGTGGAGGAATATCGGGAGGAAGCGTTTGACACAGCGGTAGATCTCGCCTTCGATATGGAAGATGAGGAGGCAGACATCATTCGAATCTGTGCAGCGGGTACATGGACAGGGGCTGAAATGGCGGAATACACTGGGAATGTGGAATTTGGGCAGGTATCTGGGGCGCTTCCGGAAGCAAAGGCAATTCTCGCCGTGGCGGAAGAGCTTTCCCGGAATGTGAATCTGCCTCTGATGATCGCCTCCGAATCGGTGGAAACCATTGCATATGTGGTGCGTCATTTCTCTGGAATTATGGCAATTCAATGGAGCCATAACCTGGAGGAATGGGAAACCGAAATAAAAAGTATAGCGAAAAGCTATCAAGTACCCCTTGTAACTATTGACAATGAAATTATCTATTGCTAAAATAATGGGTAATCGTGAAAGGAAGGTCTCCCATGAATAAACGTGCATTTTCTATATTGGTTGAGAATTCACCGAATGTATTGAGCCACGTCTCCGGTCTGTTCAGCAGACGGGGATACAACATTGACAGTATCTCAGCAGGTGTGACTGCGGATCCCAGATTCACAAGGATCACCATTGTAGCCAGCGGCGACGAGCTGATCTTAGAGCAGATTGAGAAGCAGCTTGCCAAGCTGGAGGATGTGGTTGACATTAAGCCCTTAAAGGATGGGGATTCGGTATGCCGGGAATTGATTCTGGTGAAGATTCGGGCAAAGGATACGGATCGCCAGGCCATCATTTCCGTGGTTGATATTTTCCGTGCCAAGGTGGTGGATGTGACCCATGAATCTATGGTGATTGAGCTCACTGGCAATCAGAGCAAGCTGGATGCATTTTTAAATCTGGTCCAGGGCTATGAGATTCTGGAGCTGGCTCGGACGGGAATCACCGGACTCAACAGAGGCACGGCGGATGTGCGGTATTTCGACTGATGCAATTGTCCCTTCGAGACAGGGCTATGCATGCGAACCGGTTGGAGCTGTTTGCGATGGCGCATCCAAAATATGCAATGGATGTACAAATTATCAGAGAAAGCGAATTTAAGGAGGAAATAAAAATGTCAGAAGCAAAAATTTATTATCAAGAGGATTGTAATTTATCACTGCTGGAAGGAAAGACCATTGCAGTGATCGGTTACGGAAGCCAGGGTCATGCCCACGCTTTGAATGCCAAGGAGTCCGGCTGCAACGTGATCATCGGTCTGTATGAGGGCAGCAAGTCCTGGAAACGTGCCGAGGAGCAGGGATTTGAGGTTTTCACAGCAGCAGAAGCAGCTAAGAGAGCTGATATCATCATGATCCTGATCAACGATGAGCTTCAGGCTGACATGTACAAGAATGATATTGAGCCCAACCTGGAAGCAGGCAATATGCTCATGTTCGCACACGGCTTCAATATTCATTTTGGAACCATCACACCGCCCAAGGATGTGGATGTTACCATGATCGCGCCCAAGGGACCGGGACATACCGTAAGAAGCGAGTATCAGGTTGGCAAGGGTGTTCCCTGTCTGGTTGCCGTTCATCAGGACGCTACCGGCAAGGCGCTTGATATGGCCCTGGCTTACGCTTTGGCAATCGGCGGAGCGAGAGCAGGTGTCCTTGAGACAACCTTCCGCACGGAGACTGAGACAGACCTGTTCGGCGAGCAGGCAGTGCTTTGCGGCGGCGTATGCGCATTGATGCAGGCAGGCTTCGAGACATTGGTAGAAGCTGGCTATGACCCGAGAAACGCTTACTTTGAGTGTATCCACGAGATGAAGCTGATCGTAGATTTGATCTATCAGTCCGGTTTTGAAGGAATGAGATATTCCATCTCCAACACTGCAGAGTACGGCGATTACATCACTGGACCGAAGATCATCACCGAGGATACCAAGAAGGCCATGAAGAAGATCCTGTCCGATATCCAGGACGGCACCTTTGCAAAAGACTTCCTGTTAGACATGTCTCCGGCAGGACGTCAGGTACACTTCAAGGCTATGAGAAAGCTGGCAGCAGAACATCCGTCAGAAGTAGTTGGTAAGGAAGTGCGTAAGCTCTACAGCTGGAACGGCGAGGACAAGCTGATCAACAACTAATAGAAATAAAAAAGGAAAAAGGAAAGCAGGCGCTCTTATTTCATCGGAAAGTCCTTTTTAATTCTTAAGAAAATCTCAAAAAAACTCTTCGGTTTCTTAGCTTGAAATTCCCATTTTCTGGCACTATAATAGAACGTATAGCAGTGTTGAAAGCAGCTTTGTGAATGATGGGAGAGGAACAGCTGCAAGCGATATACATAAGAGAACAGGCGGTGGAAGAAATGCTTGAAATAAAAGAACAGGGATTGACGAAAGCGGAAGTCGCAAAGAGAAAAGCAATAGGGAAGGTAAATGTGATCAATGGCTCATCCACGAAATCCGTGCCCCAAATTGTACTGGAGAATTCGCTCACATTCTTTAACATGATTTTTATATTTTTGGCAGTGGTGCTTATTGCGGTAGGATCCTTTCGGGAATTGACCTTTCTTATCGTAATTGTGCTGAATACGGCAATCGGAATCGGCCAGGAGCTGATCTCCAAGAAAAAGCTGGATGATCTGAGTCTTCTTGCCAAGACAAAGGCCAAGGCGCTCCGGGATGGAAAATTGTGTACCATAGAGACGGAGGAGCTGGTGGAGGATGATATCGTCTATTATGGAGCTGGAAGCCAGATCCATGCGGATGGAACGATCATAAGCGGAGAGATATCTGTCAATGAAGGCCTTCTGACCGGCGAGGCGGATGAGATTGTAAAAAAGCAGGGGCAGGAGCTTTTTTCCGGCAGCTATGTGGTGGCCGGGGAGTGTTATGCCAGGCTGACGAAGGTGGGGGAGGAATCCTACGGAGCAAAGCTCACTGCGGAAGCCCAAAAGTCCACAAGGCAGAAGAAGCCAGGCATGATGAAGTCTCTGACACAGCTCTTATACATCATCGGAGCACTTTTGGTGCCCATTGGGATTCTGCTCTTTCTGCGGCAGTATGACGTGTTGGGAATCGGTATGAAGGAGAGCGTGGAGAATACGGCGGCGGCCGTCATCGGCATGATACCGGAGGGACTGTATCTTCTGGTGAGTGTAGCGTTGGCTGTCAGCGTGGGGCGCCTGGCTACCAGGAAGATTCTGGTACAGGACTTAAAGAGCACGGAGACGCTGGCACGGGTGGATGTACTTTGCGTGGACAAGACCGGAACCATTACGGAACCGCAGATGGAGGTGGAGGAGATTATTCCGCTGGGGACAACGATGGTAATGTCGACGGACGTGGAGACAGAACAGGCATTCACGGAAAATAGAGCGGAAGAGCAGCTGGGAGCTTTTGTGCAGAATATGTCCGATGATAACGAGACGATGAAAGCACTGAAGAAGCATTTTAAGGAAAAAGAGTTTTTGCCCCGAAAAGCACAGCATGTGGAGGCTTTTACTTCCAAGAACAAGTACAGCGCGGTTACTTACAGCGAAAATGAGACGTATTATCTGGGGGCGCCGGATATTCTGTTGAAGTCGTTGACCTGGGAATCTGGCAAGGGGATATCAGATCAGGGAAAAGCTCAGGTGGAAGCAGTGCTTCATCAGGCGGAAAGCTTTGCGGCGCGGGGCATGCGTGTGCTTTTGTTTATGCAAAATGATACGCCGCTGGCGCTGATCACTGTAAGGAATCCCATACGCCCGTCCGCCATTGACACCTTCCGGTACTTCAAAGAAAACCAGGTGGCGGTGAAGGTTATCTCAGGGGACAATCCGAAAACGGTTTCCACAGTTGCCTTGGAGGCCGGAGTAGAGGGGGCGGAGAGCTACATCGATATGACAACGGTGCAGACGGAGCAGGAGCTGGAGAAAGCGGCCGCCAACTACACAGTGTTCGGACGTGTTAAGCCGGAGCAGAAGCGCCAGCTGGTGCAGGCCATGCAGCGGCAGGGGCACACGGTAGCCATGACCGGGGACGGCGTCAACGATGTTCTGGCGCTGAAGGCTGCGGACTGCGGTATTGCCATGGCATCAGGAAGCGAGGCGGCCGCCGGAGTGGCGGAGCTGGTGCTGCTGAATTCCGATTTTTCCGATATGCCGCTGGTGGTGGCGGAGGGACGCCGCGTGATCAACAACATCGAGCGGACAGCCTCCTTGTATCTGGTAAAAAATATTTTTTCCATTTTCCTGGCGGTCATATCCATCATTGCGGTGTTTGAGTATCCGCTGGTGCCGTCGCAGCTGACCCTGATGGGCTTTCTCACCATCGGAATGCCCTCCTTTGTGTTGGCTCTGGAGCCAAATGAGTCACGGGTAAGCGGAAAGTTCTTACGCAAGGTGATTTACCGGGCGCTGCCTGCGGCCATGACAGATCTCTGTATCATTGTGATCATCGTTATGTTCCGGTATGCCTTTTTGATGGAGGGCGATCAGACCTCTACCATCACGGCGTTACTAGTGACGGCGGTAGGCTTTTACATGGTTTATAAGTCCTGTGATCCGTTCCGGAAATGGCATTGGGCGCTGTTCGCTGTGATGACAGTGCTGCT
>CABQGZ010000224.1 GCA_902463835.1 uncultured Lachnospiraceae bacterium | reverse complement strand
AATCTGCTTCCGTGAATTAGCATACAAGGGCCAGATCCCTGGCGTTAAGAAGGCTTCTTGGTAGGCCGGAAAAGGAGGAAACTTTAAATGACTATGAGTGATCCAATCGCAGATATGCTTACAAGAATCCGTAACGCAAATACTGCAAAGCATGATACAGTAGATGTGCCGGCGTCCAAAATGAAGAACTCTATTGCTGAGATTCTCTACAGGGAAGGCTATATCGCAAAATATGAAATCATCGAAGATGGTAACTTCAACACAATCCGTATGACCTTAAAATACGGAAAAGACAAAAACGAAAAAATCATTACAGGACTGAAGAGAATTTCCAAACCCGGCCTTCGCGTTTACGCAGGCAAGGAGGATATCCCGAAGGTACTTGGCGGACTGGGAATCGCGATTCTCTCCACCAACCAGGGTGTTGTAACTGATAAGGAAGCAAGAAAATTAGCAGTAGGCGGCGAAGTGCTGGCCTACGTATGGTAGGAGGTACGGGCATGTCACGTATAGGAAGAATGCCAATCGCTATTCCTGCAGGCGTAACTGTAGAGATAGCAGAAAATAATCATGTGACTGTAAAAGGTCCTAAGGGAAGCTTGGACAGAGTGTTGCCGGCAGAAATGGGGATCAAGCAGGAAGGTGATGAGATCATTGTCACCAGACCCAACGAACTGAAGAGAATGAAGTCCCTGCACGGATTGACAAGAACGCTGATCAATAATATGGTAGTTGGTGTGACCAATGGCTATACCAAAGAGCTGGAAGTGAACGGTGTTGGTTACAGAGCTTCCAAGGCTGGCAAGGTATTAACCCTGAACCTGGGTTACTCCCATCCGGTAGAGATGGAAGATCCGGAAGGACTGGAAGCAAAGGTAGATGGTAATAAGATTATCGTTTCCGGTATCGATAAAGAAAAAGTTGGCCAATACGCAGCTGAAATCAGAGATAAGAGAAGACCTGAACCCTACAAAGGAAAAGGTATTAAGTATGCTGATGAAGTTATTAGACGTAAAGTTGGTAAGACTGGTAAGAAATAATGAAAGGGTGTGACAGGAATGGTTAGTAAGAAATCAAGAACAGAAGTTCGCGTAAAAAAGCATAAAAGAATGCGTAATCATCTCAGCGGAACTGCTGAAAGACCACGTTTGGCTGTGTTCAGAAGCAATAATCATATGTACGCTCAAATTATTGACGATACAGTTGGAAATACCCTCGTTTCAGCTTCTACGCTTCAGAAGGAAGTGAAGGAAGAGCTGGAGAAGACTAATAACGTTGATGCAGCAGCACATTTGGGTACTGTGATCGCAAAGAAAGCATTAGAAAAAGGTATTACTACTGTTGTCTTTGATAGAGGCGGCTTCATATATCAGGGAAAAATCAAAGCTTTAGCTGATGCAGCAAGAGAAGCAGGGTTGGAGTTCTAACAAGGAGGAAACAATACATGAAACGTACAATTATTGATGCTAGTCAATTAGAATTAACTGAAAAAGTGGTATCAATTAAGCGTGTTACTAAAGTTGTAAAAGGTGGACGTAACATGCGTTTCACAGCTCTTGTTGTTGTTGGCGACGGCAATGGCCATGTAGGAGCCGGCTTAGGAAAAGCGACCGAGATTCCGGAAGCCATCCGCAAAGGCAAAGAAGATGCTATGAAAAAACTGATCACTGTAAAATTAGATGATAACAACAGTATTACTCATGACATCAGCGGAAAGCATACTGGTGCCTCCGTATTACTGAAGAGAGCTCCGGAAGGTACCGGTGTGATCGCCGGCGGTCCCGCACGTAATGTGTGTGAATTAGCTGGTATCAAGAACATCCGTACAAAGTCCCTGGGCTCCAACAACAAGCAGAACGTAGTTCTTGCTACAATTGATGCCTTAAGTCAGTTGAAATCTCCAGAAGAGGTAGCGAAGCTTCGCGGGAAATCTGTAGAAGAGATACTCGGTTAAGGAGGGAAAAGAAAATGGCAGACAAATTGAAAATCACACTTGTGAAATCTACAATCGGTGCTGTTCCAAAGCACAAAAAGACAGTGGAAGCTTTAGGCTTACGGAAGCTTTACAAGACTGTTGAGATGCCGGACAACGCAGCAGTGAGAGGTATGATTCAGCAGGTACGGCATTTAGTAAAAGTAGAAGAAATCTAAGAAAGCTAAGGAGGTGTCAGAATGGACTTATCAAATTTACAGCCGGCAGAAGGTTCAAAGCATAGTGATAATTTCAGAAGAGGACGTGGACACGGTTCAGGAAATGGTAAGACAGCAGGCAAAGGCCACAAAGGACAGAAGGCTCGTTCCGGAGCTCCGAGACCGGGCTTTGAAGGTGGTCAGATGCCATTGTATAGAAGAATACCGAAGAGAGGATTTACAAACAGAAATTCCAGAACTATCGTTGGAATCAATGTTTCCGCTCTGGAAGTATTCGAGAATGATGCAGTTGTAACTGTTGAAACTTTAATGGAACAGGGTATCGTCAAGAATCCAAGAGATGGCGTTAAGATTCTTGGAAACGGCGATCTTACTAAGAAACTCACTGTACAGGTTAATGCCTTCAGCGCAGGAGCAAAAGAGAAAATTGAGGCGCTTGGTGGAAAAGCAGAGGTGATTTAATGCTAAAGACACTTCGTAACGCATTTAAAATTAAAGATATCAGAAACCGGATCTTTTTTACATTTATTATGTTGATCGTAATCAGAATAGGATGTCAGATTCCTGTTCCGGGCGTAAATCGGCAAATGATTGCTGAGTGGTTCGCAAGTCAGGGCACGGATGCGTTTAACTTTTTCGATGCAATTACCGGCGGTTCCTTTTTACAGATGTCTGTTTTTGCGTTGAATATTACACCGTATATTACATCCTCCATTATCATGCAGCTTCTGACCATCGCAATTCCCAAGCTGGAAGAGATGCAGAAGGATGGAGAGGATGGAAGAAAGAAGATTGCGGAGATTACCCGTTATCTGACGGTGGCTCTGGCATTGATCGAATCCATTGCTATGGCAATCGGTTTCGGACGCAGCAACTATCTGCAGAAGTTTGACTTTATGACGGTGCTTACCGTTGTAGTAACTCTGACAGCAGGAAGTGCGGTGCTGATGTGGATTGGTGAGCGGATCACAGAGAAGGGTGTTGGAAATGGTATTTCCATCGTCCTGACCATTAACATCATCTCCCGGATCCCGCAGGATCTGTCATCCCTGTACACGCAATTTATCGCAAGCGCAGGTAATGTGGGAAAGGCAATCCTTGCCGCAGTGATTATCCTGGTCATCATCCTGGGAATGGTAGTGTTCGTTGTACTGCTCCAGGATGCCCAGAGAAAGATTCCGGTGCAGTATTCCAAGAAGATACAGGGAAGAAAGCAGGTGGGCGGACAATCCACTCATATTCCGTTGAAAGTCAATACGGCTGGCGTTATTCCTGTTATTTTTGCACAGTCTCTGATGCAGTTCCCGGTTGTGATCGCCACAATCCTGGGAAAAGGAAATGGAACAGGTGTAGGAAGCAAGATCCTTCACGGATTATCCCAGCAGTACTGGTGTAACCCGAAGGAGCCCATTTACACCATTGGTTTGGCCGTATATATTATACTGGTAGTTGCCTTTGCTTATTTTTACACGTCCATCACCTTCAATCCGTTGGAGATTGCCAACAATATGAAGAAGCAGGGCGGATTTATCCCAGGTATCAGACCTGGAAAGCCAACCAGCGACTATTTGACTAAAATCTTAAATTATATCGTATTCATCGGAGCTGTTGGACTGGTAATCGTAGCAGTTGTGCCAATCTTCTTCAACGGTGTGTTTGGAGCAAATGTCTCCTTTGGTGGTACATCCATCATCATTATCGTAGGCGTGGTCATTGAGACCTTGAAGCAGATTGAATCACAGATGCGGGTACGCTATTATAAAGGATTTTTGAATGACTAATGTGTACTGTGGGGAAGTGCAGCAATGCACTTCCCATAGTGCACTAAAGTTGTTTTATAACGAAAACCGCAGAAGTAGATCAGGAGGATATCAGATGAAAATAATTATGTTAGGGGCTCCGGGAGCAGGAAAAGGAACACAGGCTAAGAAGATTGCTGAAAAATACAGCGTACCTCACATTTCCACGGGAGATATTTTCCGTGCCAACATCAAAAACGGCACAGAGCTGGGCCAAAAGGCAAAGCAGTACATGGATCAGGGGCTTCTGGTTCCCGATGAGCTGACCTGTGACCTTGTTATGGACAGAATCCAGCAGGCGGATTGCGCAGGCGGATTTGTACTGGATGGTTTTCCGAGAACCATTCCCCAGGCAGAGGCGTTGGACGCGGCTCTGAAGAACATCGGTCAGTCTATGGATTATGCCATTGATGTAGATGTTCCCGATGAGAATATCATCAACCGTATGTCTGGAAGGCGCGCGTGCCTGGATTGCGGAGCGACGTATCACATTGTAACGATTCCCACCAAGGTGGAAGGAATCTGTGATGTATGCGGGAGTAAGGTAGTGCTTCGCGAGGACGACAAGCCAGAGACGGTGCAGAAGCGTCTGGAGGTATATCACGCGCAGACACAGCCTCTTATCGACTACTATAAGGGACAGAATATTCTGAAGACAGTAGATGGAACGCAGCCCATGGCGGATGTATTTGCAGCTATTGTTGAGATTTTAGGAGCGTAAAAATGTCAGTATCAATTAAATCTGCCAGAGAGATTGAGTTAATGCGTGCAGCCGGAAAAATTCTGGCCAAGGTGCATGAGAATCTGGGAAACGAATTAAAGCCGGGAATGTCAACCTGGGAGATCGATAAGCTGGGCGAGGAGATCATACGGAGCTACGGCTGTATACCATCCTTTAAGAACTATAATGGTTATCCGGCGGCAGTCTGCATATCGGTAAACGATGAGGTGGTGCATGGGATTCCGACTAAGAAGCGCCTCATTCATCCTGGAGACATTGTAAGCCTTGACATCGGAGTAATCTACAAAGGATATCATTCCGATGCAGCCAGGACTCACGGAGTGGAAGAGATATCAACGGAAGCGGCACTCTTGATCGAACGAACCAGGCAGAGCTTTTTTGAAGGCATCAAATACGCGAGAGAAGGAAACCATCTGCATGACATTTCAAATGCCATTGGAACCTATGCAGAAAGCTTTGGTTATGGCGTGGTGAGAGACCTTGTAGGTCATGGAATCGGTGACCATCTTCATGAGGATCCCCAGATTCCGAATTTTATCCAGAGAAGCAGAGGCATTCGGCTGCGGGCGGGAATGACGCTTGCAATCGAGCCTATGATTAATGCAGGACGCTATGATGTAGAATGGCTGGATGACGATTGGACCGTAGTGACGGAGGACGGATCTTTGTCCGCCCATTACGAGAATACGGTTTTGATCACATCTGGGGAACCAGAGATTCTGACACTGACGGAATCAGAGATCCAGGCCGGAGTCGGCGTATCCGGAATTAGCCAGGATACAGGCCCGCAGCGTTCCTGACAGGGAGAGAAGCAGATGCGTGGGAAACTGGCGATATCAAGATCCGGTCATGACAAGGACAGTGTTTATGTAATTGTAAAAGAAGAAGAAATCTGGTGCTATGTGGCGGACGGCAGGTTAAAGCCTGTGGAACGGCCCAAAAAGAAGAACAAGAAGCATATACAGATCATCAAGAGACTTCCGAAAGAGATTACAGAAATGTTGCCGCAGGATAGAGAATTTCGGAATGAAGAGGTTAAAAGAGCCGTAAAGCTATATCTTAGAGAGAGCACAGCGCCAAAGAGCGAATGCAGCAAAGAGGAGGTTTGAGTATGTCAAAAGCAGATGTAATAGAAGTAGAAGGAAAAGTTGTGGAGAAATTGCCGAATGCGATGTTCCAGGTAGAGCTTGAGAACGGCCACCAGGTACTGGCACACATCAGCGGAAAGCTGCGGATGAACTTCATTCGTATACTGCCCGGCGATAAAGTAACCATAGAATTATCCCCCTACGATCTGACTAAGGGACGGATCATTTGGAGAGATAAATAGGAAATTTCAGAAAGT